>JAEYQZ010000244.1 GCA_023409695.1 Methanobacteriota archaeon
GTTGGTACTGGGGATGCTTTTCACCCTGAATGGCTTCAAATTATAGAAGATAGTACAGAAACTTCAAAAACAGGAATATATTCGGTTAAAGGATGCGATGGTAATTCACAGACGCGCTTGATAAAGAGTATGGAACATCCTGAAACCAGTACAAATAAATGTAAATTTATTTTAACAGCGGAAGTTGAAGACCGCAATAGAGTCCATCAACTCCTTATTTTACCTTCCATTGAATCTGCTTACCAGATAAGAGAAGAATTACCCTCTAAAAATATAGATAAAGAGGGTAGGCCGAGAGTTGACATGAACGGGGCAGAATTAATGGATTTAATTAAAGATCACAAAGGGTTAATAGGTCCTGCCCATGCATTTACGCCCTGGACAAGCATTTACAAAGAATTTGATAGTATATATGACTGTTATGATGATACTCCTGATTTTTTAGAGCTTGGTCTTTCTGCAGATACGAATATGGCAGATAGAATAGAGGAACTTCAGGACATGCCATTTCTTTCAAATTCCGATGCACATTCACCATGGCCTTACAGGCTTGGAAGGGAATTTAATGAAATCGAAATTAAAAAAATGACCTTTAATGCATTTAAAGATGCAATAAAGGCAAAGAAAGTTGTAGGTAACTATGGATTTGATCCAAGACTTGGCAAATATCATGAAACTGGCTGTGTAAGGTGTTATGATACCATTCCAATTGAAAAAGCGCGAGAACTTAAAATGAGGTGCCCTTGCGGCGGACTTATAAAAAAAGGTGTTAAAGATAGGATAAGTGACATTGCAAAATGGAATGAGCCGCATCATCCAAAATTTAGGCCTCAATATACTCATATTCTTCCATTAGCTGAAATAATAAGCCTTGTCCATGGAAAAGGAATTACTACGGTTTATGTGCAGAAAATATGGAAAGAACTGGTGCAGACCTTTGGAAGTGAAATAGAAGTACTGATTTATGCACCTCTTGATGAGGTTGCAAGAACTGAATCTAAACTGGCAGGGGTTATAAAGTCATTTAGAGAAAATACTTTGAATATTCAATCTGGTTCTGGTGGACATTATGGACAGATTGTGTTAGATTGAATATTTTAATTTAAATCATTTATTCTCTTTTTAAATAGTTAATAGCTGCCAGTTTAATCAGTTGGCGATGTATAGATTTGATAGATAAATTTAAAGTAGTGACTATTTTTATGGACCAAAAACCTGTCAAAAATCATGCCCCTAAAAACCTATGATTTTGCAGACCATGATTTTCGAAAGTTTTAGCTATAATTTTTTTAATGATTCTTTAACCAGTAGTTAATTTTTAACTATCAGTTAAATTTTAACTTGTAGTTAACATTATATAAAACTTTTGTTTAAGATTAATATAACACAAATCATCCAATAGAAAAAAAATTTTAAAAATTTAAATTATAGTTTTAACTTTAACATATCGGGATATATGTGCTGTAATAATGTTTATCTATCATATAATGGCATTTGAAGCTCATCATTAAATTTATAGACCGAACCTTTATTATCTTATTGGACTAATTTTAAAATAGTAAAATAATGAGCTTAAAGTTAGATAAAATTTAGAGGAGGATCATATGGCTATTTCTAGAAAACAACGAGAAAGAGAACAGAGGCGCAATGGACTTATAGATGCTGCAGAAAAACTTTTCTTTGAGAAAGGTTACGATAATGTTACAATGGATGAAATAGCAGATGGAGCTGAAGTTAATAAAGCACTGCTGTACTATTACTTCAAGAATAAAGAAGCTCTGTTTTTCGCTGTTGATCTTCGTGGAGTTAGAATATTGCATGAAATGTATGTAAAATGTTCTAATCTTGATATTGATGGTTATACTAAAGTAAAAGCAATGATTAAAAGCCTTTTTGAATTTTCTAAGGATTATCCAGATTATTTCCGTATTTACCGTTATGCAAGAACAGAAAGATTCCAGATGAGTGATAATGAAGATGCAAAAGAACTTGTGGATCTGACAACTGGAATATGGAGAATCATGGTTGAAGCGATACTTCAAGGAATGAAGGATGGGACCATCCGAAAGGATGTGGATCCTGTAGAAATGTCTATTTATATTAATGTTATGAGTATGAGCGCTTTAAATATTGATATGGGCTTTAAACTAATATTGGAAGGTAGGGGAATACATCAAAACAAATTCTGGGAAGATTTGCAGCGTTTTTTAGATCCTGCAATTACAAATCGTTCTTTAATTGATTAAACTGTGTAGATAATAATTGCCGCCATTAAGAAATGGAATTACATGTATCAACTAAATTTTTATATTAAAATGACTAAATGTTACACAATATAGCTCTATTTTAAATTATTTGGCCTGGGTGAGACAATGGCAATTTCAGATAGGAAAAAACGGGAGAAAGAATATAGGAGGCAGTCTATTATCGATGCCGCTGAAAAGCTGTTTTTTGAGAAAGGTTATGATAACGTTTCTATGAATGATATTGCAGGTGTGGTTGAATTGAACAGGGCCACTATTTATCTTTATTTTGAGAATAAGGAAGCATTGTGCTTTGCAGTTGTTTTGAGGGGAGTTAGAATGTTAAATGCGATGATCAAAGATAATGTAAGGAAAGCTATTGATCGTCAAAAGATAAATACGATCGGAAGGTCATATTACACATTTTTCACGGCATATCCTCAATATCTCCAAGTCTATACTTTTTTTCAATCTGGAAGGTTTAATTTAACTGGTTTAAGGGGCCGCGCATACCAAGATGTAAATGAGATACTTAAATTGCAGAGGGACATTTTTGACTTTATACATATAAATATTAAAGACGGAATAAGAAAAGGAAGCATTCTTTCAGATATAGACGGGGTAAAGAGAGAGGGAATACGTCAAGATATAGATTCTTTTTATGCAACTAGTTTAATTTTAACTACAATAGATAGTATCATAAAGCTTCCCCCATCTTTAGGGGAAGAACTTAAAGATAGAGAAATAACTGAATACCAATTTGAAGCACTTTTAATGCACTTTGTAAGTAGATTACTTATGAATTAATGTTGATAATGTTATTCAATCTAAAATTAGTTATTCTATTTTAAATTTTAATTTTTTAGCCATTATTTACACTCTAGGAAATATATTTACTTTTTTTCTAATTTTGATAACTTAAAAAGCATATTTAATGTTTTTTGCCATTTAGATTTCGATTTTTTTTTATTTTTCCATGTAAGTTTTACCCAAACATTTATATTGCACTAACACTATGTTATAAAATAACACTGTGTTAAAAAATAACAACATGTTATAAAATGACAGGTGGAAAGCCATGAGATCTCCAAGGTAAAAAAAGTTTAAAAAAAGCCAATGGAATTAGAATTTTCCATCTAAAGGAGGTTAAATTGTATGTCAAATAAAAAAGCGCCAGCAGAAAATTGGCCTGTAATGTCAGGTGAATATACAACTGGTGATCCTGAAAGTGCTGTAGCAGTAGTCACACTAGGATCACACCTGGAAGATATGCCTGTTGCAGCAGGAGCTGCAATATCAGGACCTTTGCATACTGAAAATTTAGGTATTGAAAAGGTCATTGCAAATACTGTTTCCAATCCTAACATAAGGTTCCTGGTAGTATGTGGTACTGAAGTTCAGGGACATGTCACTGGCCAAACTATCCAAGCTCTGCATGAGAACGGTGTAGATAAGGATATGAAAGTAGTCGGATCACAGGGAGCTATACCAATTCTTGATAATATGACCGAAGAGGGGATTCAGAGATTTAGAGATCAGCTGGAAATAGTTAGTCTAGTGGATGTGGAAGATCCTGCAACCATCCAGTCAAAAATTGAGGGCTGTTTGGTTAACGATGCAGGGGCCTATGAAGAAGAAACTTCAGTTATTCCATTACTAGGAAAACTTAAAGACCCAAATAGGGTAATTGAAGATTCACAGATAGCTGAATGCGCAGAATAGTGGAGAAATTTAATGTCAAAAGCAAAATTAGATAACCTGGATAATGGATCGGACATTACAAATGTTTCGGAATACACTCGTAAAGTCTCTAATCTTGAAAGGGTCTTTTTATGGCACCCTAACTGCAATGTATCTATGGTTACAAGGATTAAAGGAAATGTTTCGCAGGAAAGGCTTCATAGCGCATTAAATATGGTTAGACAGATGCATCCACTTGTTGGTGCAAAGATTGTGTTTGACGAGGATTATAATGCGTGGTTTTCGACTGAAAGTGTCCCACAGTACAAGGTTAAGGTTGTTAATAGAGTTTCAGATACACAATGGTTCGGAGAATTACAAAACGAGGTTCAAACACCATTTGATCTGGAGGTTGGCCCGCTAGTCAAGTTTATATTGGTTCATTCTGAGGAAGTGTCTGATCTGGTGGTGATATGCAATCACAGCATCTGTGATGGAATGGCGCTCGTATATCTAGTCCGTGACTTGCTTAACTGTTACATGGATCCTGAACAGGAAATCAAAACATTGTTTCCTCATTATAGCGATGAATTTCTTCCAGATAAAGGTGGATTTTCATTGTCATCAGTTTTGGGAAGACTAATCATGTATCAGGTAAACAGAAAGTGGAAAAAGCATCCTTATTATTTTACCCATGAAGACTATGTTGCACTTCAAACTGCATACTGGGAAAAGAATCAGTATGGGGCGGTTCTCCTTGAACTTGATCCTTCTGAAATAAAAATACTTTCAAAGCAGTGTAAAAAGAATGGTGTTTCAATTGGATCTGCAGTAACAGCAGCATTCATAGCAGCATATGAAGATGTTTTAGGTCATTTTGCAAAGAATCAAAAGCTAATATCGGTTCCATTTGACCTTCGTAGACATTCAGTTACTCCTATTGGGGATGTATTTTGCTTCTGTGTAGGATCACCACGATTCTCATATAACTACGAATTAAAAAAGTCATTTTGGGAGAATGTAGTAGTTTTACATAATGAAATCCACAAAAGGGTTAAAAAATTGGATTCTTCTGGCCTTAAAGCTCTTGATTTGCACCCCACACTCATGGACGCATTTTCCTGTTTCGTGCCTTTAAAAAAAGTTATTCCAGATGCATATGCAAAAACGGAAAATCTGAAGCAATTTTCACAGGACACGAAGAATATAGCCTTTGAAGTTGCAGATAAATCTGAACACTTGAATCCAGATATAATTCCTTCAAATTTAGGACGGCTTAATATACCTGAGAATTATGGTGATCTTCAAATTGATCGCATGGTATTTCTCCCTGCAATAAGTGATATTGTCCCTTTAATTTTGGGAGGGATCAGCATTGGTGGCAGGATGGTACTTTCAATGACTTATCCTGAGCCGAAGGGCAACAGCCTGAAAATGGCCGATGAAATGATTCAGATTCGTAACAGGGCTCTAAAATATCTGGGCTTTCTGGATAAAGCAAGCGAAAAAGCAATTGTATGATGATATAAAAAGTTAATAGAGGTTTTTAAACATGCCAACTGTTAAAGTGAATGATATAAACATGTATTATGAGGTACATGGCGATGGAGAACCACTGGTAATTCTTCAAGAAGCAGGTATTGAAATTAGTTCTATGTATAACCTTTTAGATGCATTTGCTGAAAATTATCAGGTCATAGCTTTGGATAATCGAGGCGCTGGTAGGACAGATATGCCAGATGAACTTTATTCCATTGAAATGATGGCTGAAGATACAATTAGTCTTATGGATAAAATTGGCATAAAGAATGCTCATTTTCTGGGGATTTCTATGGGCGCGCGTATTGCGCTTGTAATCGCTGCAAAATATTCTGAAAGGGTTAAAAGTTTAATCTTAAATGTGGCAGCTGTAAGTTTTCCAGACACATATAAATCTATATTGGATGTTTCACTTGAAAATGCCAATTTAAAGGAAAAACTGCTCCAAAAAACAGGAATAGTATTCATACAGAAGTATCCACCTAACCCTGAATCCTTTCTCAGACAGTTAAAAGCCATGGCTGATTTTGACGGCAGGGGCCATTTGGATCAAATTAAGGTGTCTACGATTGTAATAAATGGTACAAAGGATCATTTGGTGCCTATAGGACTAACTGAAGAGCTTACACGGGGGATTATGGATGTAAAACTTGTTCTTGTTGATGAAGGTCATTATTTTGCAGCATTGAAACCAGAATTACTCATTAATCATTCATTAGAGTTCCTGAGAGAAGTTGGAACAAAAACAGTTTTAAAACAGAATATTAAAATTATGTAAAAACTACGATGGGATGTATTAGATGGAAAAAATTGATAACTACAAAGGATTAGAAAAAATGGCTTTAGAACAGGGGTATCCTGAGGTAAAGATCATTCCGGCAGATAAAGTGGTAGTGGAGGATAGAGTGCGCCTTAAATGCATGGTAGGTTGTCCCTATTATGGCCAAGGTTTAAGATGTCCTCCATACACACAGAGTATAGATGAATTCAGGAAGATGTTAAAAGACTATAATTTTGCTATGATTATAAAAATTAAACCTCAAGAAATACCTGATGAAGTTATGGCAAAATATAAACTGGGAAAAGATGAGGGAGAACGTGTTAGATTAAGGGATCAGTATAAAGATTCAGATAAAATGTCTTTGAGTGTATGGTCTGATTTTGCTAAATACTACAAAGAGTCTTTAATGGAACTGCTGGATTTAGAGAGCACTGCTTTCAGTTTAGGATATACTTTTGCTACAGTATTTTTTGCTGGAAGGTGTATGCTTTGCGAAAAATGCAATGCAAAAGAGGGTATATGTAGAAATCCAATGATATCTCGTTTTTCTGCTGAAGCTATGGGCATAAATTTATTAAAAACTGCTAAAAATGCAGGGATGAATCTTAAATTTTGTCCAGATAGTAATCCAACTCCAATGGCGATATTACTCATAGATTAATGGATAAAATCTAAATTAAGATATTTTAGAACCAAACAAAATTGTGATGATATCCAGATATTTGGATCATCATCAGAAGTTAGTAAGATAAATATAATATATTTAATAGACAATGGTGATTTCATGTCGGAGATCAGTTTAGATACAAATTATGTAAAAAGCGTTTTAGCTGAAAATAATTACATTCCTGATGATAATATAGTTACTGTGGTCTTTTTGGCTTTATCACTTAAAAAGCCAATATTAATTGAAGGACCTCCGGGGACTGGTAAGACTGAGCTCTCTAAGGCAATTTCAAGGGCTTTTGAAAGGGAATTTTTCAGAGTCCAGTGCTATGAGGGCATAACTTTTGAACAGATCGTTGGAGAATGGAACTATCAAAAACAGCTTTTACATCTGGAAATGTCCAAGAAAATAGAAACTGAAGGAGATGTATTTAGTGAAGAGTTTTTCATAAAAAGGCCACTTTTATCTGCTTTTATGAATGAAAAGTCTTCAGTGATACTTATAGATGAAATTGATAAAGCAGATGAAGAAGTAGAGAGTTTCCTGCTTCAAGCACTTGGAGAAAAGCAGATAACTGTCAATGATCTGGGAACTTTTGATCTTAAAAATGACTTACTTGTGATAATGACTTCAAATTCTCAGAGACAGCTCCTTGACGAAACAAAGGACCGCTGTTTATATTTATATATTGATTATCCTACATTTGAAAGAGAAGTGGAAATAGTTAAATCACATGTTCCTGACGCTTCTTTAGGTTTAATAAAAAATGTTGTAAGGGCTATGCAGAAAATAAGAAAGCTTAGTCTAATTAAAGCGCCGTCAATCAGGGCAACTGTAGACTGGATCAATAGTTTACTTGTGTTTGGTAAAGATGATTTAGACGATGATTCATTTAAAAAAACCATTAATGTTGTCATAAAGAACGAAGATGATAAAAATAAGGTAATTGAATCATTTAAACTGGATTAAAAATAAATCTGATTTACAATAGGGTTACTATGTTAGAAGAAATAGCTAAATTTTCAGGAAAGCTCCGGGAAAACGGGATTCCTGCAAGTATTAGGAGTACAGAAATAGCCTGTCAAGCGGTTCCTTTAATTAAAGAGAATGATGGAGATTTAAGGGAAGCTTTAGCATGTATTTATCTTAAAGACCAGCGGCAGAGAAAAAGATTTAATGAATTATATGGTTCTTTTTTTGAAGGAAAAGGAGCAAACACAGATGCTCAATTTATAAAGGATCCATCAATGCATATGAAAAACCATAAGATGGTAAAATCTCCATTGATGACTACATCTTCATCAGCGGGCGCGAATGCAGCTCCAGGTTTAAATAGCACGTATCAAGCGTGGGATCATAGAATGAATCATATAAATGATTCCATAATGGACAAAATAAAGATAGAATACATCGAAAATACCCTTGGAGGTAGCAGTGACGATGATTCTATAAATGATAACTCTGGCTTACTTAAAAGTAACATAATGACCTTAAATTCTCTTCAGCCTGAATTAATAGATTTATGCCAGAAGCTTGGCAGAAAAATCGCTACTAAACGTGCAAGAAGATATAAACAATCTAAAAAGCAAAAGCCAGATATTAGGAGGACTATAAGAAAGAATTTAAAGCATGGTGGAACTCTTCTTGAACTTGTAAAAAGTAAACCTAAATTAAAGAAACAGAATCATTATTTTTTAAATGATGTAAGCGTTTCATGCGATTGGATCAGTATCTGGTTTTTCTGTATGGTTTACGCGGCTCAAAATTCATTTACCCGAGCAAGGGCATTTGAATTTGACAATAGAACTGCCGAAATAACATCTGCTCTCTACGAACTTAACGTGGTCGATGCATTTGTTAAAGTTTTAAAAATCAGGCATGAAAATGCAATGATCCATGGAAAATCCAATATGTATACCGCATTTGAAGGTTTCCTCGATCAAGCGAATCTGAATAGTAAATCCTACGTCATGATCTTAAGCGACTGCAGGGATTGGGCTGGGCCGAAACATAACAATGAACCATTGAGTGCAGAATTCATCAGGCAAATGTCTCAAACTGCTAAAAGGGTTTTGATATTAAACCCCGAGCCAAAGAATAAGTGGAACGTGGCTGATAGCCGTGTTTCATATTATGAAAAGGCAGGGGCTGAAGTCTTTGAGGTCCGTGACTTAGAACAGCTTGCTAATTTAATAAGTGAGATTTAATTACTTTTAAATTATATATGATTTGAGAATTACTATGAACAAAATATTTTTTTTAAATTGATTTAATTTTTAATTAGGGGTTACTAGATGTTATCGAATAAAGAAATAGAAAAATTTGATTTTCTGGAAAAAATGGCCTTAAAGATGGGCGCTATTGATACAAAGATTATAACTGTAGATGATGTTTGTGTAGAAAATAGAGTAACGCTTAAATGTAGGGCAGGATGTGTTGCTTATGGTAAAAAGTTAACATGTCCTCCATATGTCCCTACAGCCAATGAATTTAAGGATATTTTAAATGAATATAAATATGCCCTGCTTGTGAAGTTTAAATCACCAGCAAAAGCTGACAGGGAAACTATATGTTCAATATACAAGAATTGGCTTGATCCTGACACCCCCGAAGACTTGAAAAATAAAGCGGATACATTCTGGAATGATTATTTTGACTATAGCCAGGATATACATAATATTATGCTCGAACTTGAGAAAGCCGCATTTAACAAGGGTTACACATTTGCCCTTGCATTTGTAAACGGTTCGTGCAGGTTATGCGATGTTTGCAACACAAAGAATGGGATATGTATTCATCCAAATATGGCAAGGATACCTGAACATGCTGTAGGTATCAACATGAAAAAAACAGCCGAAGATGCCGGAATGGAAATTCAATTCCCATTTTCAGGCCATCCCGAGCCAATGACTATATTATTAGTAGATTAAACTTTTAAATTATCTATATCCTTTTTTATTGGTTGTAATTTATTTAAAATGGCCTTTTAGACTATATTTATATGTATGGGACTAAAATACATACGGCTGTTTCATGAAACCTGAAGAATCTAACATGAAACAAATATAAATTCCTGATTTTTTTTATAATACAGATGTTTTACTTTTATCCTAGGGGATATACGTAATTCAAAAACGCTGATCATCATCTAAATATTTCCTTTTTTCGGGTTAAAATATGTATTTACTTTTAAATTTAGATGATATATTGATAAAACTTTTGAAATGGAAAATGTAGCCTAGATTTAATTTTTTCCATAAAGTCTATACCAGATAATAATATTAAATAATTACAGGTGATATGATGATAGAATATTTAGCTCAAGAGGAAGGGCCTACTACTTACCAATTAATTTTTAAAGATACTGGAATCTCAGAAAAGACATATAAAATTCTAGAAAAGCGTTTAAAGAAATATGAGGAAAACTTAGTATTGACACATGTGCCTGTTGCAGATGAAGTGATAATCATTGTAAATAAAAAATGCGAAACTGATGAATGCCGTGAAATGGAAGCAGAACGGTTTATTAAATATTATACAGGGATTTCGAGAAAAATTAAATAGATAGTCACAAATTGCCTAAAATTTAATTATCAGAGGATTGAGTGTATTCTATGGAATTTATAATCGAAAAAATGAAATATGAAGACTGGAAACAGGTTTCAGAAATATATGTGGAAGGTATTGAAACTGGAAACGCTACCTTTGAGACCGACGTGCCTTCTTGGGAATTATGGATTTCAAAACATCTGCCCTGTTGTAATATCGTCGCGCGCAGAGGAAATAAAATTTTAGGTTGGGCAGCGGTATCACCAACTTCAAGTAGAAATGTTTATTCTGGAGTAACTGAGGTCAGCATCTATGTAAGTAAAGAATGTAAAAGAACTGGTGTAGGTTTAGCTCTTCTTAAAGAATTAATAGAATTATCTGAAAATAACGGTATCTGGACTTTACAAGCAGGAATATTTCTAGAAAACAAGGCAAGTATAAATCTGCATAAGAAATGCGGATTTAGAATTGTAGGCATCCGTGAAAAGATAGGAAAAATGGATGGTATCTGGCGTGATGTTGTTTTGATGGAGAGGCGAAGTAAAAAAGTATGTATAATATAGTTTGAATTCTTATTTTCTTCTGTTTTAATTACTACGCTGTTAAATTCAGTACAGCCATTGTTACAGTTTGACCTATTTTTTTTATATCTTTTGAATTAAGTTTATCTGCAGTATTAGCACTGCTCCATGGGGCAACTTTAAAGGGCTGGCTCATTACCTGACAAACTGGCACCTTATTGATGTTGTTATAGTAAAATGGATAGGTATCGCTGGGATATGTTGTGGTACCTGTAGCAGCAGGATATCCTAATTGTTTAGCGCATTTTTTCATGAGATCTATTAGTTTAGGATCTCCATTAACTGGTTTTGGTTGATTACTGTGACCAATTAAAGATACTTGTTCACCAGCACCAACACAGTTGAGGTCTATCACTGCTTCACAGTTTTTAACAATATTTGGATGGCTCTTTACGAAGGCATCAGAACCCTTAAACCACATTTCTTCTCCTCCAAATCCAATAATGAGAATGGTTTGTTTTGGTTTATAACCTGTAGCCAGAACTCTGGCCATTTCAATCTGTATTCCCATACCTGCTGCGTCATCAGTGGCTCCTTCACAGAATCCTGGTGAATCAGTATGTGAACCTATAATGATGTATTTCTCAGGGCTTTCTGACCCTTTAATTTCGCCAATAACATTGTATGTATACTGTCCATTGCCTAAATCTACCTTTTCTTTATATGCGTTTATTCCATTATTTTTAAATTCAGCTTCCATTCTATCTGCTGCTTTTAATTCTGCCTCATTACCTCCATATCTTGGGCCTAATTTGCAAATTGTTTTAGAGAAATCCAGAGCATTTTCTGCATTAAATTGTTTAGCTTTAGTCAATGGGTCTATATCATTTGATTGGGCTTGGTCAATGCTATATTGTGAATTAAACATCAATACTCCCGCAACTACTAATATGGCTAGTGCTATTCCTGCAGCTGAAAAATATGCTTTATTCATAAAATCCCCTTTCATTAGTTAAAAATATGAAAATCTATAAGCTTTAAATCCATTAATTAGATATTTAAATTAAATAAAAGAATCTAAGAGTTTTAAGAGCATAATGGCCCTGTTTTACTTTTGATTATTCCACTTTTAACTTTTTGTTGAG
>JAEYQZ010000017.1 GCA_023409695.1 Methanobacteriota archaeon
ATCATGTTTGAAAGGATCAAAGAGGATATAGAAATGGTGATGCTGAGGGATCCAGCAGCAAGAAGTAAACTGGAAATATTTCTCACATATCCCGGACTTCATGCTATATGGGGATATGAAATAGCTCACTGGTTCTGGATTCGTAACCATCTATTTACGGGGCGTTTTATATCTGCACTGGCCCGCCTCCTGACTGGTATTGAAATACATCCTGGGGCAAAAATTGGAAAAAGAGTTTTCATTGATCACGGGATGGGTGTTGTGGTTGGAGAAACTGCAATTGTAGGAGATGATGTATTAATCTACCAGGGTGTTGTACTTGGTGGAACAAGCCTTGAAAGGAAAAAAAGGCACCCAACAATTGGAAGTGGGGTTGTTATAGGCTCCGGAGCCAAAATAATAGGAGATATCACCATTGGGGACTGTTCAAAGATTGGTGCAGGCTCAGTAGTTTTAAAATCAGCTCCTCCAGGGTCTACAGTAGTTGGAATACCTGGAAGAAATGTTAAAGAGAAGAGGAAATGCGCTATTGATCTTGACCACGGGGAACTGCCTGATCCAATTGCAGAAGTTATTAAACTTATTCTGCAGCGTCAAGATGAAATGGAAATGCAACTTAAAGCATTAGGATTATCTACAACAACTATAAATGTGGATGAATTATTTAATAAAAAATCAGAGATTGAAGAAATATTTTCAGAAGGTTCAGGCATCTAATTACATCGCTTATTTTTTTTAAGATTTAACGACACCTTAATTTTATAATTTATTTAATTAAACAATTTAAATATTGAATTAGATACAATTGGATTAAATTGTACATGTTGATTAAATACCGCAAAGGGTATAAGACTTCATAACATATGTTATATTATTCACTTAACTGTGTTATTTAAATTTTAATTTCAAAAATAATTAACTAAATCTCAAAATAGTATATTAAATGAGGGTGATAAAATGAGACCACCATGTGAAATAGTTGTATGGTACGTAATTCCAAGTATAAGGTCTGAATTAGCTAAAGAGCTTCTTAAATTGGGCATAAAACAAAAAAGGATTTCTGAGTTACTGGACATAACTCAGCCTGCAGTTTCACAATATGTAAGTGATAAACGAGGACATGGAATCAAATTTGATGACAGAACCCAGAATATGATTAGAATGCTTGCAAAAGATCTAACGGAGCAAGAGCTTGGACCGGACCGCATTATTCAAAGGATATGTGAAATATGTAAAAATGTTAAGGCTGAAGAGATAATCTGTCAGTTGCATAAAGAAAAAGATAAAATTCCTACCGGTTGTAATGCATGTCTAGGTTCTAAAAGAGATGCAGACATGGATTACTGTATTTAATTAGAGTATTTTACTCTAATTAATCATTTTTCTGATGTTATTGTTTTTATATGGTTACTTTTAATTTAATAAAGCACATAATTTATTTAAAATTGTCTGTTCAAAAAAGAATTAATAGATCATTTTAAATTTAACAGTTAATATGAGTCCCTTAATTTAAAAGATATTTATTTATCCTCTAGATTAACTCCAGCATCCTTTAATCTGCTTCTAATTTCATCGGATAGTTCATAATCTTTCTTTTCACGAAGTTTTTCTCTTACATCAATTAATATATTAACCAGTTCATCAGAGTCGCTTTTAACTGATTCAACTGAAAAAATGAGCCCTAAAATATCTCCAAATTCATTTAGTAAATTTTTTATTTCTTTAAATACCTTTTTAGAGATTTTTTCTTCATTTATTCCTTTATTTATATCTCTTATTAGATTGAAAAGTGCTGAAAGTGCGATTGGAGTATTAAAATCGTTGTCCATTGCATCTAAAAACTCTTTTTTAGTATCTTCCAGTAATTTAAGGTATTTCTCATCATTTTCGTTTTCATTAAGTATATTGCTTTCTAAAAGCTCGTCTACTGTTTCCATTACTTTATGGATTCTTTTAAGGCTGTTTTGGGACTGCATTAATGCTTCATCACTGAAATCAATTGGACTTCTGTAATGGGTTGAAAGAACGAAGTATCTAAAGACTTGGGGATCATATTCCTCGAGCAGTTCTTCGATTGTAATGAAATTTCCAAGTGATTTGGACATTTTCTCTCCACTAACATTTAAAAAGCCTGTATGCATCCAGTATTTGACCATTGGTTTTTTACCAGTTGCAGACTCCATCTGTGCAATTTCTGCTTCATGATGGGGGAATATAAGGTCTAATCCTCCTCCATGAATATCAAATTGGCCTCCAAAATAGGTTTCAGTTATTGCAGTATCTTCGATGTGCCATCCAGGTCGTCCTTTACCCCATGGAGAGTCCCATGCAGGTTCTTCATCTCTCTTTTTCCAGAGCGCAAAATCTCCAGGGTTTCTTTTTGTAGTGTCGGGGTTAACTCTATGGATATTTAAATCCTCAATATTTCTGTTTGAAAGTTTTCCAAAATCTTCTAATTTGGATTCATCAAAATAAACACCAGTAGGTGTTTCATAAGCAAATCCTTTATCTAACAACGTCTGGATTTGATTGATTATTTCAGTAAGATGTTCCATTGCCCTTGCATAAAAATTGACATTTGTTACACCTAATTTTTCCATATCTTTAAAGTAGAGGCTTTCATATTTTTTTGCAAGTTCTAATGGTTCAACTCCAATTTCAGATGCTCTTTTGATTATTTTATCATCTATATCTGTGATATTTTGCAGGTAAAAAACGCTGTATCCCTTATATTTAAGATATCTTGCAATAACATCGAAAGCAATGTAAGTTCTTCCATGCCCTATATGGGACTCATCGTAAACTGTTGGTCCACACACAAACATTTTTATTCGATTTTTGTTCATAGGCTTTAGTTCTTCTTTCTTACGGGTCATGGTATTGTATACTTTCATTATTATGCCTCAGACTCAAATTAAATTAAAAAAATGTTTATCACTAGATAATAAGATTAAAATAATATTTATTAATTATGATTTTAATCTAATTTCTGTTTAAATAAAATAGCTTTCGAAAATTTACTTTTCGATTTGTAATAAAGGCTATTAGAATGTGAATTTAGAAAATTTTGTATCCATTTTTCCGCAACGAAAAAATTTTTTTATTTTTTCGTGAGGATTTTTGATCAATCCTTTTTTTAAAAAAGGTTGAGGCCGAGATTGGGATTTGAACCCAAGTATCGTGGTCTGCAGCCACGCACCTAGCCGCTCGGTCATCTCGGCAAAAATATTTTGGCTTAGTTATTAAGTTAACGATTGTTATATAAATACTTTACCCAAGCTGATAACTATTCTGTAATTCATAATAAATTTAGTTTTACTATGAATAAGGGTGGAAATGGTTGGTTATGTTTCCGTTTACTTAAAAATGGGCAAACCTTAAATAATAAGAAGGTAGTTATTAAATATAACAATTGTTATAGTGATTTGATCATAGAACTCTGAAAATAGTATTTAAAATCTTTAAATATGGTTTTTAGGGGTTAAATCTGTAAAATGTTGAATTTAGTCATTTATTGAAACATTAGTGGATTTATAGGCTAAGAGGATGCCATTAATCAATTTTTTGGAGAGATATTAAAATGACAGAAGAAAAGAAAAAAGAACGTGGATTAAGTACATTGGGATTACATGTAGGTCAGGAAGAACCAGATCCAGCAACAGGTTCAAGGGCTGTACCGATCTACTTAACATCATCGTATGTTTTTAAGGATACTGAACATGCAGCAAATTTATTTGGCCTTAAAGAATTTGGAAATATATACACCAGAATAATGAACCCTACCAATGATGTATTCGAAAAAAGGATAGCTGCAATAGAAGGAGGTCATACTGCACTTTCAGTTTCATCAGGACTTTCTGCAATATTTATTGCCCTTTTAAACGCTACTCGGTTAGGGGATAATATAGTATCTGGAGACAACCTTTACGGCGGAACATATGAACTATTAAACTATACTTTCCCTGATCTGGGACGAACTGTAAAATTTGTTGATTCTACTAAACCTGAAGAATTTAAAAAAGCTATAGATGAAAAAACTAAAGCAATATATGTAGAATCACTTGGAAATCCCAAATTAGATGTCCCTGATTTTGAAGTTCTGGCAGAAATTGCTCATGAAGCAGGAATTCCATTAATAGTAGATAATACTGCAGCAGTGGGCCTTTTAAGGCCAATAGAACATGGTGCAGATGTAGTTGTTTTATCAGCAACTAAATATGTGGGGGGACATGGGACATCTATTGGTGGAGTTATTGTGGATTCAGGTAAATTTAATTGGGGCAACGGCAAGTTTCCGCAGTTTACAGAACCAGATCCAAGTTATCATGGACTTAAGTATTGGGAAACATTTGGTGACTTCCCTGAACTTGGTAACATTGCATTTACGATACGGGCAAGAGTTTTACTTTTAAGAGATTTAGGGCCGACTTTAAGTCCATTCAACGCGTTCCAGTTCCTTCAAGGACTTGAAACACTTGAACTGAGAGTTAAAAAACATGCAGAAAATGCACTTGCTGTTGCAAAACATCTTAAAGAACACCCAAAAGTTGCATGGGTCAATTATCCTGGACTTGAGGACAATGTAAACCATAAAATAGCAAGTAAATACTTAAAAGAAGGCTATGGTGGATTAGTTGGTTTCGGTGTTAAAGGTGGATTAGAAGCCGGTATAAAATTCATAGAAAGTGTGGAATTATTCTCTCACCTTGCAAATATTGGTGATGCAAAGAGTTTAGTTATACATCCAGCATCAACAACTCATCAGCAACTTACAAAAGAAGAACAGGAATGCACAGGGGTCACTGAAGACTTTGTAAGGTTATCAATTGGCCTTGAAAATGTTGAAGATATTATAGCTGACATAGATCAGGCATTATCTAAAATATAAATTAATGGATTTGATTTGTCCAAATTGATTTAATATCATTTGGACATACAAATATTATGGGATTTAAGAAAATGAAAAAAGAATCAGTTGGGCTTGTTGAAACGCAGCATTTCACTTTTCCAGATGATTTAATTCTGGAAGGTGGAAGCAAGCTTAAAGAAGTTACAGTAGCATACGAAACCTATGGTAAATTGAACAAAGAGAAAAGTAATGCTATCCTTATTTGCCATGCTCTTTCAGGAGATGCCCATGTTGCAGGGTGGCATGAAGGAGATAAAAAACCAGGCTGGTGGGATATTATAATAGGTCCGGGTAAATGCCTGGACACTGAAAAATACTTTATCATTTGTTCTAATGTTATCGGAGGTTGTAAAGGTTCAACTGGCCCTTCATCCATAAATCCTGAAACAGGAAAGCCATATGGACTTGAATTTCCAATTATTACCATTTCAGATATGATAAATGCCCAGAAAAAATTAATAGATCATCTTGGAATCAATCAAATTTTTGCGGTTGTAGGCGGATCAATGGGAGGAATGCAGGTACTACAGTGGTGTATTTCTTATCCTGACATGGTTAAACTGGCTATTCCTATAGCTACAGCAGCTCGTTCTGCACCACAGCAAATTGCTTTTAATGAGGTAGGCAGACAGGCCATAGTATCAGATCCAAACTGGGATAACGGTTCATACTATTCGGGAGATATTCCAAAAGAAGGACTAAGTCTTGCAAGGATGATAGGGCACATTACATATCTCAGTTATGAATCTATGTATCAAAAATTTGGTAGAAGGCTTCAGGATAAAGAAAAATATGGCTTTGACTTTTCAATGGATTTTCAGGTGGAAAGCTATCTCCATTATCAGGGTAACTCATTTGTTAAAAGGTTTGATGCAAACACCTACCTTTACGTAACAAAGGCTATGGATTACTTTGATTTAACTGCAAATGGGTCTTTAGCTGAAGGATTTAAAGATGTAAAAACTAAATTTCTGGTTATTTCAGTAGATTCTGATTGGCTTTACCCGCCAGAACAATCAAAAGAAATTGTAATGGCTTTAACTGCAAATGATATTGATGTAAGTTATCATGAGATTAAATCGCCTTATGGGCATGATGCTTTCTTGTTAGAGGCTGGTCAGTTAAACTATATAATAAATGGTTTCCTTTCTGAAATTCTTGTTGGGGATGTTATGACGCCTATGACTGCTAAGATAAGTGAGGAATCGAGTATAGATGAAGCAGCTAAACTGATGCTTGATGAAAAGGTTACACACTTGCCAGTTACAGCAGAGAATGACATGTTAATAGGTATAGTAACGGCATGGGATATATCTAAGGCAGTTGCTTTAAAATGCAGTAAATTAGACGAAATAATGACAAAAAATGTCATAACAGCTTGTCCTGAAGACTACATAGAGCTTGCAGCTGAGAAAATGAAAAAATATAATATATCCTCTCTTCCAGTAGTTGATGGGGGCAAGAGGGTTATAGGAATTATAACAACTGATCATATCAGTACATTGATGGCTCGGGACTGATTAAAAAAATTTAACATAATTAACTTTCATATATTAATTAAGTAATTTACGATGATTCGACCTCACAAAACCTTCAATTTTACAAGCCATGATTTTAAGAAGGTTGATCATCACAAAAAACGTTCATATTGTACTTAAATTAATTTGTAATAAATACGAGGTGAAATAATGATTTATATGGATCATTCAGCTACATCACCAGTTGATCCAGAAGTATTTGAGGCAATGAAGCCTTATTTTGTTGATAATTTTGGAAATGCATCTACTCTATACTCACAGGGTAGAGATGCAAGAAAAGCTATGGAAGCTGCAAGGGAACAGGTTGCATCTTTGATAGGAGCAAAACCTGAAGAAGTTATTTTTACAAGTGGAGGTACTGAATCAGATAACATTGCCATTAAAGGTACTGCATACCGCCTGAAAAATAAGGGAAATCACATAATTACAAGTGCTATAGAACACCCTGCAGTAAGGGAAACATGTAAATATTTAGAAAAAAATGGGTTTGAGGTTACTTATCTTCCTGTTTATGAAGAAGGAATTGTCAGAGTATCTGATCTGGAAGATGCAATAACTGACAAAACTATTCTTATTACAATCATGCATGCTAACAATGAAATTGGAACTATCCAGCCAATATCAGAAATTGGTAAAATAGCGAGGGAAAATAAAATTTATTTCCACACTGACGCTGTACAGACCGTTGGTAAAATTCCAGTGAACGTAGAGGAAATGAATGTTGACATGCTATCACTTTCAGCGCATAAAGTTTATGGTCCAAAGGGAATTGGAGCATTATATGTTAAAAAAGGAGTTAGATTAGAACCTATAATTCATGGAGGGGGGCATGAAAAAGGATTAAGACCTGGAACAGAAAACGTTTCAGGAATCGTTGGACTTGGTAAAGCATGCGAACTTGCAGAAAAAAACCTGCTGGATAATACGAAATATATAACAAATTTAAGGGACAAATTAATAGATGGAATACTGGATTCAGTAGAACAATCTTACCTGGATGGACACAGAACAAAAAGGCTTCCAAACAATGTAAATTTAAGGTTTACAGGTATTGAAGGTGAATCATTGGTATTGCACCTTGATTCAAAAGGAGTAGCTGCTTCAACTGGTTCTGCATGTTCTTCAAAGAGTTTAGAACCTTCACATGTTTTAATAGCACTTGGTTTAGAACATGTTGAAGCACATGGATCTCTACGTTTAACACTTGGAAAAGAAAATACAGAAGAAGAAGTAGATTACGTTATAAATGCAGTTAAAGAAGTAGTTGGAACCCTTAGAAAGCTTTCTCCGCTTTGGTGCGAGATACCTGGAGCAGAAAGGAGAGAATAAATTAATTTAGGTGTAGTGAGGTTGATTATATGTATAGTGACAAAGTAATGGACCATTTTCAAAATCCAAGAAATGTTGGTGAAATAGAAGATGCAGATGGTGTTGGAACTGTAGGAAACCCTACCTGCGGAGATCTAATGACAATTTATATTAAAGTTAAAGATAACGTTATTGAAGATGTTAAATTCAAAACATTTGGTTGTGGGGCAGCTATTGCAACAAGCAGTATGATAACAGAAATGGCAGTTGGAAAAACAATCGAAGAAGCACTGGAAATTACAAGAAATGATGTTGCAAATGAGCTTGAAGGTCTTCCACCAGTTAAGATGCACTGTTCGAACCTTGCTGCAGATGCATTACACGCTGCAATTGACAATTACAAGGAAAAGATAGGGGAAAAGAAAAAGGAAGAACCCGAAGGTAAAGATATTTGTCCAAGTTGTGGATAAATCTAAAACCTTATTTTC
>JAEYQZ010000024.1 GCA_023409695.1 Methanobacteriota archaeon
GATCTGGAAAAAATCAGCATTAGCAGGCAAGAAATCAACGAAACAAGGGAAAAACTCTCAACAAGCAGCAAAAAGCCGGATTTGATATGTTTAGGGTGTCCACACGCATCTATCGAAGAAATCAAGACCATTACAGAGAAGGTGGTTGGAAAACAGGTCCAAAACGAGTTATGGGTTTGCACATCAATTTCAGTGAAAGCTGCCGCCGACAGGATGGGTTACACCGATATAATTGAAAAAGCAGGTGGAAAAATGGTATGCGACACCTGTATGGTAGTTGCGCCAATTGAAGAGCTTGGATTTGATATTATTGGAGTTGATTCAGCTAAAGCAGCTAATTACGTGCCCAGTATGTGCGGTTTAGATGTTGTTTTCGATGAATTAGAGAACATGATTGTTGAGAAATAGATAATGTTGTATTTGTAGACTTTCAAAATTTAATTGTTAAGAAGTAGATAACATTGTTTTTCGATGGTTTGAAAATGTAATTATTAAGAAATAGAAAATTTATATCTATTTCTCATTTTAACCCTTTTTAAACTCATTATTTTCAATTTAAGTGCTATAAAACCGTTGCATCCCGATCAATCCACTGGAAACCCATTTTTAATTCCATATACATGTAAGTCATCACCAGGGCAAAATAAGGAACAAGTATGATACTTACTAAAAGCCCTGCAATCTGACTTGCAAATGGACCAGCCACCCAAGTTAAAGGCATCAAAATAATCCCCAGTATAAAACCTATTCCCAGCGAAATGATAGCATTAATAAGTGCTACCAGGAATACAGTTAGTTTATTATTCCAGAATATATTATAACTGTCTTTAATTGAGCCTATAACTGATTTTTGACCTACAACTATTGACTGGTTAAATACAAAGAATATCAGTGAAATTAAAATATAACCAATTAAGAATATTATGGATCCAATTAAAAACACTGAAATTCCACTTAGTATCATGTTATTAAAAAGCATATAAAAGCTTAAAATCAGAGGTATAGCTACTAAGGCTGTTAAAACTGTTTTTATAATTGAAACCACGAATATTTTGGGGAAAAATTTTATTCCGTCTTTCCATGCAATATCAAGACTTGCAGAGCCGTCCATTATTATCTGTTTAGCCATTCCTACTGTAGCGGCAGTTCTAAATGCATTTATAATATAAATCAGGATTTCAATGATTAGTAGAATCAAGCCAGCAGTAAGCAGCGTATTTGAATTAATTTGAGAGAATATAGATGGTGTGACATTTCCTATAATACTTAAATTTGGCGATAAAGTTGCCATTACCCCAAAAAAGCCCACAATAAATAGTAATACAGTTAATATTGAAGCTACTATCGAAGGTACAGTTATTTTCCAATTTCTCCTAAAACTCTCAATTGATTTTGAATAATAATTTCCTATATCCATAAAATTTCCCCTTAATAAATTAGATAATGTAACAGCACTTTGAATTAATTATATCTTATTTAATTATGAATTACTTTCAATATAAAAAAAACTTTCTCTTTTTAACTATTAAAAGTAAATAATAGCTTAATTATATATTTAAATTGCTTAAGATCCTACTTTCAGGATTTAGATAGATTAAATTAATATTTCAATTCCACATATCCAATTTAAAATTGAACTTTTTATATGATCATGCCCAATATAAAAACCATGCAAAAGTGGATAGAACACCCTCTAATCAAAGATCAAAAAATAGAATCAAGGCTTTATCAACAACTTCTAGCTGCAGACGTGCTTAAAAAAGGAAACACAATGATAGTAGCGCCTACAGCGCTTGGAAAGACAATAGTAGCAGTTTTGGTTGGAGCA
Source organism: Methanobacteriota archaeon (assembly GCA_023409695.1). GTDB lineage: Archaea > Methanobacteriota > Methanobacteria > Methanobacteriales > Methanobacteriaceae > Methanobacterium_D. Next base: position 1,829 of record JAEYQZ010000024.1, read on the forward strand.
GAACGGATCAAAAATTTCAAGGGCTCAAAAATTCTTATTCTCGCACCAAGCAAGCCCCTGGTTGTCCAGCACGAGGAAAGCTTCAGGGAATTTTTAAATATTCCATCAACATCTTTAACTGGTGATGTAAAGCCGGAAGAGAGAATTAAAAGATGGAACGATCATCAAGTTATATGTGCAACTCCCCAAACTATAGAATCCGACTTAATATCATCCAGATATTCCATGGAAAATGTTTCACTGGTTGTATTTGATGAATGTCACAGAGGAGTTGGATCTTATTCTTACGTTTATTTAGCAGGTAAATACCTGCAGCAAAGCAAACATCCCCTAGTGCTTGGACTTACAGCTTCTCCAGGGTCTGTTGAGGATAAAATTAATGAAGTATGCGAAAATCTCTTTATAAACGACGTGATCATTAAAAGTGAAGAAGATCCGGACGTTGCACCGTACTTTAACCCTGTTGAAGTCAAGTGGATAAAGACCGAGCTCACAGAAGAGCTCAAAGAAATAAAAAAATGTATTGACACCACATTAAAGGCACGGCTGAACACCCTCAAGAAAATGGGAGTTATAAAGTCAGTAAACATGGGTAAAAAAGATGTCTTAATAGCTAAAGGGGCTGCCCAAAAAAGAATTGCGCAGAGTTCTAATCCACCTAAAAAATGTTATTATGCAGTTTCAGTACTAACTGCAGTTATAAATGCGATGCACGCCGTTGAACTTCTGGAGACCCAGGGAATAAACACGCTTGACAAGTACTTTGACCGACTTAAAAAGAAAAGGACAAAGGCTGCTAAAGGCCTTCTCATGGATGAAGATTTTTCAAATGCAATTCGCCTCACCAAGAAAGCACATGAAAATGGAATTGAACACCCAAAACTTCAATTACTTGCAGATATTCTGAAAAAAGAGCTTAAAAATAACAAAGACTCTAAAATAATTGTTTTCACACAGTTTAGAGACACAGTAGATCGAATATATGAAAAGTGTGGTGAAGAGGGAATTAACGCGGTAAAATTCTTTGGCCAGGCTTCAAAGGAAGGTGAAAAAGGATTAACCCAGAAAAAACAAAAAGAAGTAATTAAAGCTTTTAAAATGGGTGTCTATGATGTTTTAATATCCACAAGTGTTGCCGAGGAAGGTATTGATATACCTGCAGTTGACCTTGTAATTCTTTATGAACCAGTTCCATCAGAAATAAGAATGATACAGCGCCGTGGAAGAACTGGAAGAAAAAATAAAGGTAAAATGTACATTTTAATCACTAAAGGTACTAGGGACGAAGCCTATTACTGGACAAGTATTAATAAAGAGAACAGGATGAAAAAACAGTTATCTAAGAGGGTTAAACGAAATATAGCCCCAAATGAAATTGTGAAAATGCTTCCTCGTGAAGAAGAGAAAGATGGAGAAAAAATTATAAAACCTTTAATATACGCAGATTCCAGAGAGGGTAATTCCAGGGTTTTACGCGAACTTGATAAATTAGACGCCGTTATTGAAGTAAAAGCACTTCCTGTAGCAGATTATCAGGTTAGTGGTGAAGTTGGAATCGAACGAAAAACTGCAAAAGATTTTGTAGGCTCAATCATTGACAAAAGGCTGTATAAACAAGCAAAGGAGCTTGTTGAAAATTTTAGAAAACCTGTGATTATACTGGAAGGAGATGATCTTTATTCTTCCCTCCTTAATCCAAATGCAATAAGAGGAGCCCTATCATCAATAGCTGTTGATTTTGGTATTCCAATAATTCCAACCAGATCTGAAGAAGATACTGCAGCAATGATTCTAAGAATCGCTATAAGGGAACAAATACATGATAAATCACCTGTACAGGTCCGAACCGAGAAAAAACCACTTACATTATACGAACAGCAGCTGTACATTGTAGAATCACTGCCAAATATTGGCCCAGTTACTGCTAAAAAATTGCTCAATGAATTCGGCTCTGTGAAAAATATTGTAAATGCATCACAGGGAGAACTTAAATCAGTGGAAGGAATTGGAGACAAAATAGCTAAAAGCATAGTTGATGTAGTGAGTTCAGGTTTTAGAAAAATCGGTGAAAATAAAACTAAAAAGCTTATAGAAGTTGATGAATCAGATAAATGATAATATTAAAAATAAATGAATAAGAACTGTTTAGCAAGATTATAGAATTAGTTAAAATAATAAATAATAATTACTACGATTATCAAGTTAGTTAATTGATAAATAGCGCTTAAAAGTTATAAAAATAAACAAATATCTACTTTGAAGACTATAAAAATAAATAAGTTAACAAGTACTATTTACTAACTTATGGGTTAAGTGATCATTAATTCCATCTGGATTAACTAGCTTAAATTAAATTCAAAATACACGTTATTAAACGCCAGGAGTGAAAATATTGCGCATTTTAATGGATCAACGGGGCAAGAAATACATTGCCAGGGATGAAGAATTTCATACTAACTTCGGTTTTATAAAAAAAGAGGATATGGAAAATGGGAAACCTGGAGATATCCTTAAAACTCATTTAGGTCATGAATTTAAAGTTTTAAAGGCAAATATCAATGACTATATTGATTTAATGGAAAGAAAATGTTCAATTATCTTACCTAAAGATATTGGAATTATAACAGCATTTACAGGCATGGGTTCTGGCGATCGCGTAATTGATGCCGGAACTGGAGCTGGAGCCACTGCGCTGCACTTTGGAAATATCGTGGGGAAAGAAGGTGAAGTTCACTCCTACGAGATTCGTGAGGATTTTACGGAAATTGCAAAGCGTAACGTGGAAAATTTCGGCCTTGAAAACGTGCATATTAAATGCAAAGACATTACTGAAGGAATTGACGAAAAAGATATTGACATAATATTTTTAGATTTACCAAGGCCATGGGATGTTGTAGAAAATGCCAAAGAGACCCTTAAAATCGGAGGTTATATCGCAACCTATGCTCCTTACATTGAACAGGTCCAGATACTTCATAAAGTGCTTAAAAAATTTGGATTTTCAGATCTAAATACCGTTGAATGTACTTTACGTGAAATTGAAGTAAAAGTCAAGGGTACTAGACCTAAAACACGGGCTGTAGGTCATACAGGGTACCTTACATTTGCAAGGAATTTATAGTATAACTATAGCGAATGACCAAATATTTTTGACACTATTTAATAAGATAATTTGTTTATGTGCTTTAACCTCTGAAAAAATTTTCTATTTTTTCGGGGTTTCGAAAATAATAACGTATTTTCTTCAACCATCAAAATTTTTTAACAAAAATTTTGGGGTTCCAAACACATCGTGTTTGAGAACTTTCGAAAATTTTTTAAATTTTCGAATGTTCGGAAAATTAGATATTTTCCTCAATTTAAAGCATTTAATCAATTACTGTCAAAACTTTCAGTTTTGACGTTTATGAAATTTTCAATTTCGTAACAGCGAAAAATTTCATTTTTCGCACGTATCGAAAATCTACGATTTTCGAATACCTAAAAATTTAAAAAGGTACATCATTCACTATAAACTTAAAATACGATCAGAATCTAAAGAAAACAAGAACATTTTAATTAGATTTTCTGGATTATCAGAATAATCAAATTAATAGATTTAAGATCATTAGGATAATCTTAAAAGTTCAGTTATGGTGTGTTTATGGCTTTCAATCAAAAAGATATTATTTCAATAAGGGACTTTGACAAAAAGGATATAGAATATATTCTAAAACTAGCCGAAAAAATGGAACCTATTGCCAGATCGGAGGAAAAATCAGATGCTCTATCTGGAAAACTGCTGGGAATGCTTTTTTACGAACCATCGACAAGGACAAGGCTTTCATTTGAAGCTGCAATGAAACGGCTAGGTGGCAGCACAATCGGTTTTGCAGAAGCTGGGACAAGTTCTGCAACAAAAGGCGAAAATTTAACAGATACCGTGCGGATAGTAGGAGAATATTCTGATGCACTTGTTATAAGGCATAACATGGAAGGGACCGCTCGATTTGTTGCAAATATAGTTGATGTCCCTGTAATAAATGCTGGAGATGGTGCAGGCCAGCATCCAACCCAAACAATGCTTGATCTTTACACTATGAAACGAATCCTTGGAAGAATTGATGATCTACGTATCGCACTTGTAGGAGACCTTAAATATGGAAGGACAGTACATTCCCTGGCATATGCACTTGCAAAGTTCGATGTTGATGTGAGCTTCGTATCACCAAAAGAACTTAAAATGCCCCGTGAAATTCTCCATGACCTAAGTAAAAGTGGAGTTGATGTGTATGAAACTGAAAATATCCATGATGTACTGGATAAAACAGATGTTCTTTACGTGACAAGGATACAGAAAGAAAGATTCCCTGATCCTGCAGAATATTTAAAAATTAAAGGAGCTTATACAATCACTTCCAAGCTTTTAGAGGGAAGTGATGCCATTGTAATGCACCCCCTGCCTAGAATTGATGAAATATCTCATGACGTTGACAATACGCCCCAAGGTAAATACTTTGAACAGGCATTTTATGGAGTACCTGTCAGAATGGCTCTTTTAAAATCAGTGATTAAATAAAAATTATTTAATCATATTTTTAACTATAAATAATCGATAAAACTAATTTTTAAGGATTACATATTATTTATTTTTAAATAGTTCTAAAATACTAAAAATTAATTAATCTTAAGATAAACGCTCTAAAATATAATTAAAATACATTTCAAGCGATAATATGTTTAATAAGCCTGTTTAATCAATACTTTTTTGAAGTAGGATATATTTCAAGTGAAAATAGATTTATAAGTAGGATTTAAACAATACTTTTTTAGGCATTATAAAATAAAATGTTATGACACTATGCGCTCCACATAGCGTCCTCAAGAAGACCAATTTCACACTGTAAATCTATAATGTTTGTTCTTCCCCTACCCCTGCCTCTGGAGATAGTTTTAGTTGAAATAAGCCCTAACATTTCTAATTCATTTATAAAGTCAAAGATTCTCCTGTAAGATACTGAGTCTCCCTTAGATACGTCTTTATAAACTTCATAAAGTCTTCCAGATGTTATTTCTTCTTTTCTCTTTGTAAGATAGAGTAATGATTCCAGAACTTTTTGCTGCTGGCTTGGTAAAGTCATTATAATATCAGTAACTTTATTATGCTCAATATGGTCCTTTGCTTCCCTTACGTAATCTTCAAATACAATGTTAGAACCTTTTTCATCTGCAAGTTCACCAGATGTTCTGAGAAGGTCCAGGGCATATCTAGCATCCCCTTCTTCTTTTGCTGCAAGAGCTGCACAAAGCGGAATTACGTCATCATTTAAGACATTGTCTATAAAAGACAATTCGGCCCTTTCTTCCAGGATATCAACAAGTTGTTGAGCGTTGTATGGTGGGAAAACAATTTCTCGATCACGTAAACTGCTTTTTACCCTTGGCTTTATGAATTTTTTAAAATCAACGTAGTTGCTTATAG
>JAEYQZ010000130.1 GCA_023409695.1 Methanobacteriota archaeon
TAATGGTGAATGGACACGGCATAATGCATCCCCGCTGTTTTGGCCTTGCTTCCCATGTTGGGCTCCTTATGGATGTACCTACAATTGGGGTCGCCAAAAGGTTAATTAAAGGAAACTACATGTATACCTGCATTAATTCACTGAAAACCGTAGAATTTAGAAATAAACCTGTGGGAGCATGTGACAAACAAAAATGCATTAGTATTGGACATAAAATATCTCTAAAAACTGCAGTTAACATTGTAATGGACGCATCTATATTTAAAATGCCAGAGCCGATAAGGCAGGCCCATATTTTAGCTACAAATGCCATGAAAGAAAAATTAAATGATTAATTTTAATTATAATTCGCGAAAACCCTAAATAAACTCTAATTACCTTGAATGCATTTCATTACCGTGCCAGCGTTCACTCCATTCTACCATAGGCTGAGTGACTTTGGATAATTCTTTGCCTTTTTCGGTTAAAGAATATTCAACTTTTATTGGTGAATCGTCAATGATATGTTTTTCAATTATTCCATAATTTGCCATATTTCTTAATTTATTTGATAATGTTCTGGAACTAATTTTTTTCAATGATTTTGCTAATTCATTGTATCTAAGAGGCCTATCTGCCATCAATAGATCCCTTATAATTAGTAATGTCCATTTATTTCCAATTAATGCGATTGTTTTTTCAGCAGGACATACTATTTCTTCGAATCCCTCAGGGTACTGTAATTCACTCATTTTATCACCATAACTCTGTTCAGCATACGTTTAAATATTTAACTTTACTTGCAGATACCTGCTTTACTATTGGATACCAGCGTTATATATACTTTATTTTCTACAGTTAGTTTACTTATTAAATAACATGGAGGATAAAATATGAATGAAGTAGTGAAATTTTTAGAAGAAAACCCAGTACAATATATTGCAACCGCAGGCTTAGACGGTAACCCTAAGGTTAGACCGTTCATGTTCATGCTTGAGGCAGGAGAAAAACTTTATTTCTGCACAAGCAATCAAAAACCAGTTTATAAACAGGTTAAAAATAATCCTTATATTGAAATTACAACTTCCAGCCCTGAATTTGCATGGATAAGGCTCAGCGGTAAAGTTGTATTTTCTGATGATATAGAAATTAAAAAAGCAATAATTGAAAAGAGTGAGATTGTAAAATCACAATATCAAACAGCAGATAATCCAACTTTTGAGATTTTCTATCTTGATGAAGCAAAAGCAACAATTGCTGATTTCTCAGGTGAACCACCAAAAGAGTACACTCTCTAAATTTTTTAAACCTTAAAATTGCATTGTTATATTGAAAGTGGAAGCAAGATATGATAATTAAATCAAAAATTCCCCTTTTTTAATAGATATACTATCCTGTTATCATCCATTTTCCCTTTTAACATCACCTCTAAATCTTGATATTCACTACTCAAAACATGCATATCTGAAATTAAAGATAGATCTACTTCTTTGGGAGCTGATATTAAAAAAAATTTATCTGATATCTTAAACTCAAAATTAGATCATGAAATATAAATAGAAAAAAAATCAATGTTTATTTGATTTATTAATTTTGATGATGAAATTTTAAGTGTCTTATTGCTAATAATCTAAGGACCATATGGAATTTAGATATAAACTAAAGGCCATATTAAATAACACGCAAAATATCAGTACAATATCAAAGTAACGTAAAAACGTGATTTAAATGGATATTAAAGGAACTGTAACTTCCGGACAAGGAAAAGGGGCCTATTTTATGTCCCTACCAGTATACAAAACTCAATTTGAAAAACAGCTTAATTTCAGCCCATTTCCCGGTACTTTAAATATAAAAATAAGTGAAGAAGAAATCGATACAATCCACAGAATCGATGAAGATAAGCTGAAAATCATTGAAGGTAAAGATAATTTTGGAGATGTTTTACTTATACAAGCCACCTTAAATGATGAAGTAGATGGAGCTATTGTTTTTCCAAAAAAAACTACCCATAAAGAAAATATTCTTGAGTTTATAACTTCTAAAAAGCTCAAAGAAACAATGGGCATTAAAGATGGGGATTCTATTAAAATTACCCTTCGATACTAAATTTTAATTTATGTTTTTGTTTACCCAAACTATTAATTATAAGATATATGATGTATTCTATATCGACTTATTAAATTTATAAAATAACTAAAAAAGGAGTTACCACCAAATGATAGAAGACGCAATTAAAGCATTTAGAGACGGAAAAATCGTCTTAATATTTGACAATGATAACAGGGAAAGGGAAACTGATATGATAATTGCAGCTGAACACATGACCACTGAACACATGACAACCATCAGGAATGATGCAGGAGGTCTTGTTTGTGTTCCTCTTTCAGCAGAAGTTTCAGATAAACTTGGAATTCCATTCATGACAGACATAATGGACGCAGCAACTGAAAAATACCCTGTACTTGGAGAATTATCACCAAATGACATACCATACGATGAAAAATCAGCTTTTTCCATAACAGTAAACCACAGGAAAACATTTACAGGCATAACAGATAGCGACAGGGCATGCACTATAAAAGAGTTAGCCCTTCTATGTAAAAATGAAGAGTTTGATGACTTTGGAAAGAATTTCAGAGCTCCAGGACACGTTACATTACTTAGAGCTACTGAAGGACACGTGCTTAAAAGGCAGGGCCATACTGAAATGAGCATAGCTCTTGCAGAAATGGCAGGGACTACACCTGTAGCTGTTTGCTGTGAAATGATGGACGACGAAACCGGCGGTTCCATGACTACAGATAAAGTCGCGAAATATGCAGAAAAAAAAGGCCTCATCTTTTTAAGCGGGGATGAAGTCATAAAAGCATACCATGAGTTTAAAGAAAACCAAAAATAAGTTAGTTAATTTTTAAAGGCATTCGCCTTTAACTGATTTTTCATTTTTAAAAATACTGCATTCTATTTTACTAAAATCAGGTGAAAAATATCTCATTAATGTAAATATCCATTAATTTTTAAAATTCCATTCAAAAATTGCAGAGTATTGTACTTATTTTAGCCCATATCAACTTTTAAATCTTATTATACAATTTATTTTAAATTTACATTATTAATCATGGTCTATTTTTTGATTTGGTTCTATTTAAGGAGTTATTTGGTAAAAATTTGGGTGTAAATCGGAAATAAATATTTATTTTTTAATCTTCTTAGATTAAGATGAAGTTAAATCAAGAGGAGGTGATAAAGGTAAAAATATTGCAAAGAAAATTGCGTTAATGTGTTTACTTACTCTAGTTGGTACTTTACCAGTATTTGCTGCTAATTCAACCAGTATAAACCATGAACAGCTGCAGACAAAACATCCGCAAACATCAAACCAAAATAACAGCACCATTGTAACCGGCTTAAAAAAAATACATTCACTATTTACTCAAAATGAAGAGCTCCAAAAAGATGTAGAAAAAATATATGATGACCTGAATAAAGAGCATACACCGCGAAATAGAGACCCCAGAACAGAAATAAAAAATTCAATGAAAAATGAAATTAAAACGCAGTATATCAACTCAGTAAGCCAAATAAATGACAACAGTACCCAGATAGAATCGTTAATTAACCAGAATTCCACTCTCAATGAAAAAATAAAGAACTTACAAGAGGTACATAAAACAACGAAACAGGAAATTAGTTCCACTAAAAATGAGATAAACAACAACAATTCAGAGATAGAATCACTAATTGACCAGAATAAAGAGTTGATGGAAAAAATGCAGAATATATCTGAAAATTCATGAATTAATTATAAAAATTTCATTTTATTTCCCTCAAAAAATCGAAGATTTTTTGGGGCATCAAAAATTTTTTAAATTTTTGCCAGTTTTAAGTGTAGCTAACAGAACTCTTCTAGATTCATGAATTATTTAAAATTTAGAAACTATTTCTTTATAGGACAAATAACCACCGAATTCAGGAATTTCAGCCATTTCAAGTATCTGATCCACATTTAAATGTTCTTCAACCGTTTTAATAGCATTTAAGCAGAATTCTTCCAGTTTAATTTCTACTTCAGGAGTGTTACCCCTTTCTGTCATTTTTACCTTCGGAACTTCAGCTATAACACTCTTGCCTGTCATTTTAGTTATGTAAGATGATGCAACCTTTGAAATAGACTTATCGTAAACCCTGTTTAAGATAACTCCACTTGTTTTAACTCCAATTTTATCCATTATGTTTATGTGGCCAGCTATATCAACTGCCGCAGTTTCAATTCCACCTTTACTGCATGATGAAACCATAATAACAGGAATGTTGGCAGCCTTTGCAATTTCAGCCGATGAAAATGGAGTTTTTTCATTGAGAAGTCCAGTAAATGCACTCATAACTCCTTCAATTAAAACAAGGTCATAATTTTGATTTTTTAGATTTTTAAGGACATTTTCTAAGTCCATCCATCCAAGATTACCTATTTGAATGGATGAGAATCTTTCCATATTTTCTTTATTCAAGTAAAGTGAAGGCACTAAATCTCTTATATCCGGACCTACTTTTAATACACAAACCCTGTACCCTCTTTTTCGTAAAGTACCCACGATTCCGGTTGTTAGGAATGTTTTTCCAGAATCTGAACCAGTACCTACCATCATCAGGACTTTTGGAAGTCCAGAATTAGATGAGTTTGCTGGAGAATTTATTGATTTGACATTGATATTTGTATCTATACCTATTTCGCTCTCAATTTTCTTTGAAAGCTCTGTATTCTTTTCTTTAATCTCTAAAATGTCCTTTTCAGTTGCATCTATAAATTCAAGAATGTTGTTTTGGAGTGATTCATTTTCGTCGAGGCATCCGTGAACCATTGTCCCTATAACATTTCCTTCATCATTTCTAGCTCCAGATAATATTTTGCGAGGATTATCCTGATAATCTGTCCTTTTTACAGTGCTTAAAAAAAGAGGGGTTGCATCTCCTTCAATTAACCCATAAGTATGGCAGTGAAAACCTGTAACAGTCTTCCCAACTATGCCCTTAGTTAAAAACGAATCGTCGAGTATTTCAGCTTCGACTCTGTCTGTTCCGATCATAGGGCGGAACGACACGTCCAGAATTCCAAGGCCTTTCCTTTCAATAGGGCACGGCGAACGTCTCCCAATGTCTGTCTTATTTGCAAGCAGCTGGAATCCCGAGCACATCCCAAAAATAAATTTTCCATCATGGTTTATTTTCATGATTTCATTTTTGAGATCTTCTTCAACGCTCTGCGATTCAATTATGCTCCCGCCAGGTATTATAAGCCCGTCAAGTACATTACTGGCTTTTTGGCCGTTTACCAAACCATTTTCTTTTACGATATGGGTTGGTAAGTTACCAAAGTCTTCAAAAAGAGGCAAAGCGCCTTTTACATATAGGAGACCAATTTTTTTCATTGTTTTCACGCTGAAAAATAGAAAGTTTGGTTAAATCTGCTCAAGTCCTGCCATTACCTGAATGATCTTAGCATCATCTAATGGTTTTCCCTGAATCTGAAGTCCAACTGGTATTCCACCAACTTCTCCAGCCTTCATGCTTGCTGCCGGAATTCCTGCAAGGTTTGCTATAACTGTCAGGACATCGTAAGCATACATTTCCATTGTATCTAATGATTCGCCGAGTTTGTGAGGGAGTTTTGGAACTGTTGGGCTCACGATGACATCTACGCCACCGAGGAGCTTAGTTATTTCTCTTCTAATTAATGATCTTGCCTGCAGTGCTTTTTTATAGTATTTTCCACTGTATTCCTTCTGGCTGATGTATGAACCTATGTGAATTCTCCTTAAAACTTCATCTCCACATACATCTTCAATTCTGTAACCATATTTTCGGCCGTCATATTTTCTTGTTGCAGAGAAAAATTCAACATAGTTTATGAGGTAGTAGGTAGGTAGACATAAATCGATGTAGTCG
>JAEYQZ010000133.1 GCA_023409695.1 Methanobacteriota archaeon
GTACCACATTCAGTGCAAAACTTGTGACTTGGTTCAATTTCTGCATGACAATTAGGACATTTTTGGATATTATATACATTTTCAGCTATACTTTCAATTTTTTCTCCGCAGCAAGAACAGAATTTGGCTTCATACATAATTTCAGCATTACAATTGGTACAATAAATAGCTCCTCCTTGTCTATTTGAATCTTTGTCTTCCATAACACCTCTTCCCATAATTAAATCAATATTATGAATAAAAATTAAATGCAATACCTTAATAACATTTTCGAATTAATTGCAGATTAAAATGAATAAAAATATAAAACTTTCATTATATATAGACTTTATTTAATTAATTTGAGCTAACATTATCCCCATATGCATGTTTGGATCATTATAATTCCTTTTTTTATAAAACCTGACATCATACTTGCTTTTATTTGGAGTAAAAAGCGCTGTAATTGCTTAGTTTGATGACCTCTCGCAAACCTCCAGATGTGTGCATATGTTCTGAAATAAAACTTATCTAAGTTTTGTAAAAATATCATTGTTAGAGTAATCTAGATAATAAAATTATCTAAATATTATCCCTTTGTTCTGTATAAATATTTATTTAACCTCATTAAATTTAAAAAATAAGTACATATTTTAAATAATATATATTTTAAACGGGATATAAGTGATATTTATTTGATTTGAATGTCACGTTTCAACTTGCACTCAATTTGAATGCATATGAACTTGTACAATTGCGTTCATGTCTTAATTTATACTTAAAAATATGTCACAGAGCGTGGGTTAGCTTGTGTATGGGTTAATGCTGAAGCATATTTGTCTATTCTTCTTAACTCTCATGCATATATACTACATGCTGTGTAATGTAAAATTTAGGCGTATCTAGGGCAGGTTTTGCCTAAAAATAAGAGTGTGTATTTTGGGAGTTTCTGAGAGGTGCCTTATCCAAGCGTTTATCAATTTTTGTTAGTTAAACTAAGAGTGATTTGATATCACGTTTTGCGTTTTAAGCGCTCCAGCGTAACCCATGTCAATTTTTCACCTATTTAACACTTTTATGCGAGTGGAAAATGTTTGCCCTTATTTTCAAAGCCAGCAGAGTCTAATCTTCTCACTGCTGCATCATATAATGCTTGAACTTTCTCTTTTAATTTATCAAATTCTTCATCAGTCATTATGGCTTTGGTTAGTTCAGGTATGTATTTTTTAAACTCTTCTGTAGGAAAATAGACATTTCTACGTCCAATTAGTTTTTTATATATTACTCCTTCATTAACCAGCTCTTCTAAAACTTCTCTTGTCGTGGTTTCACCAGTATTAAGGACCATTCTTATCTTTTTTAGTGTAAAACAAGGCTCAGTTATTTCTGCTGCAATCCAATCTTCATCATTAGTTTTTACTTCCATATTCCAGAAGTCCTCGAATGTTTTGAAATCAAGTTTAGTTCCATCTGCTTTATACATGTGATTTTCTTCAATATATCTCACAAATGATTGTTGTTGGGGTGATATGTCGGATAACATCTCTTTTATTGGCTTACCAATTATTTTTAGAGCATATATAAAATCAGCTGGTGTCATGACAACTACAATTTTACTTAATTCTGCATTTACGAACTTTTCCCTGTTTTTGATATTACATAATATAACAGATTTTGGTAACTCAATCACTTGCTGTCTGCTTCTATTCACGTTTTTAGCTTTTCCTATATTGAATATTTCTTCCATTACTGCATTGTATGGGTTAATTATTGATACTGTGCCATGTTCCTCATATAACTCAATTTCTTTGGATATTTTACTTATAGCACAAGCAATCACTGGTCTTTCTTTTTTATATTGCACATCATTCATCATTTTTTGGAAGTCATCTAACTGGAACTCTCGGATTGCTTTTGCTATTTCAGGGTTATCATCGGGGGATGAAATTATAGCACGAGACGAGAATTGGGCTTCCATATCTTTCTCTATTGTGGAAAGTTGCACGCTACCTATACCTTCAAGCCGTAGCTTTTGGGCCTTATTTTGGTCATTTGATATATCCGTCACATTTTTATCATAATGGCCTTCAGACATAACTTCCCTTAATATTCCAAGAATAGGTCCTGCATTTTTTAGTTCTTCCTCGTTCCCCAGGTCTCCAAGCCTTACAAGTTTTTTAGAAAGAACTTTACTACCTTCGGCATATTTGGTCATGTTTAACAAGCTTGCTGGAGTACTAGATTTACCAATACTTTCCCTACATTGTTTAGGGAACATATCAAACACGACATCCATTATAGAGCTTTTACCTATACCTGGAGGCCCTGTTGTTATGTTATGCACCGAAGTATTCATGAAAGAAGACATTGAAATAAGAATGGTCAATCCTATTTTATTTCTCTGCTTAACAACTTTTAGTTCAGCCACATCAAGCATCTTATCAATTAATCCCTCATTCCAAATCAATTTAAAAGCTTTCTCTTCAGTTTCATCATTAAACTCTTCTATGCTTTCACTGACTTCAGCCCATGTTTTTAATGGGACTGGTTCTGGTATCTCTTCTGGTGCATCGCTTTTTTGCCAGTCATAACTGTTGGTTACTTCCCTAACTTCTGCATCAGCCATTCTTAGTTCACGTACGAATTTATTGAATTTTGTTTTGAAATCAATGCCTTCATATGAGGGGATTATGCCATATTCTTCCATGTTGGAATATAAGAGATCGTAGTAAGCACATGCTTTTGTTTTTCCAATTCCAGTGAGTGATTTGCCTACGCTAAAATTGAACACAACATTATTTTCAAACAGCATTCTTACATTATAGAGAGTAACACTTTTTTGTTTAGAAATTAAATAAGCATTTTGTCCAGTTATTGTTTTAAAACAAGCACCAACTTCTTTAGCTTTCTTTACAAACTTTATTGTAATGTTGTTCATTTCTATGTCATGGAATTGGGGTTCAACATTCTTTTCAAGTGCATCGTTTGTATATTCTGCTTCTTGCAACTTTTCTGCATATGCATCGTAATGTGCCTGTATATCTGGAACTTCAATATCGTCGTAATTCCTTTCTGGAAGCATTGCTTTCTTTGCTTTTAATTTCATTCTTTTAGCTTCTTTTTCTTTTAATTTTTCAGCAGCTTCTTCGGGAGTTATATTCATCTTTTTAGCTAAAGCTTCTGTTGTCATAGCCATTATTCCTCACCTCTTAATGAGGATTCGCTATCTTGCAAGAATTCTATTTCTTCCTCCAAATATTCAGCTTTGAGATTTGGAGTTTCATCTGTTCCTGCAATACTTAAAACACCGCCTTTGCAGAAGCATTTTTGGCCTTGCCCACGGTTGGTTACATAGACAATAACTTCAGGGGTACCCTTTTCAAGTTTGATATTCTTTAAAAAAGCGTCTTTGGCTATTGGCTTTCCATTCTGGTAAACATGAACAATCTCACCAATCATATTGAGGATCTCTTTATTATTCCAGCGTTTTACAGCCATGTTAGACGCCCCCAATAATAAAAAATAAGTATGTATCTAATCTAAACTCTAAAACAAATTCTTTCATGTTCTTTTCACTCCGCGTTTGTTTGTTTATATTGGAATTGTATTCTTAATGTGGAATACATTCCATTCATACCGAAGATAAAAACTTCGTTGAATAAGGGTATTAAAAACAAAACACAGCCTTCGTGAAAAGGAGAACAAATTTTAATACACTGTTTATGCTATAAAAGGAGAAAAATGCAATTTTTTATATTTTTTTACAAATCTGATGACTTGTAATCTTTTATGCCTTCAATAGACTAACATCCGTATTTTCTACGGTTAATCTACTCCTTTGGACTATATATTCCTAATATAACTGTGGGTCTATTAAACTTAATGGACACCTTACTTTATTTTGATGTTTGTAGTTTAAATACATTAATAGGGACTAACTGAACAAAAATCACTAATCTTGAGTTTAGATTCTTAAATATTTTCATTTAAAGGTATTTGCATCTTAGTCTTGATTTTTCTTAACTAAGGAAAGGATTAACCTTCTTTTTCATTATCTTGGTTCTCTGATAAAGGTAAACTATTCCAAAATTCACCGAGTAGTTTTTTGACTTTTCTATAATTAGTTCTTCTCTGTTTTCTACATCATTTGGGACCATAGATTCTGCAAGTGTACTAATACTTCCATTGTGTCTTTTAACTATGATTAAGTCGTGATTAAGATGCAAATCTTGGCAGTACTTTTTACACAAGCCAGGGATGTATTAAATAAATTAATGCTGGTTTTTATTTTCTTCTTTAACCCTTTTGAAAGCTTTTGCTAATACCTCTAGTGGATTTTGCTCTGAAATATCTGAAAGAACTTTTGAATGTGATACATCTGTTGTTTCACTTAATTTACTTAAAAAAGCAAAGAATTCATCATTTTTTGATTCTACAGAATCTATTTTTTCCATTAATTTAGATATTTCTGCCTGATGTTGTTCATCTTGTGCTTTTATCTGTTTATCTTTTTCTTTTAATCTTGCTTCTAACTCTTGGATTTTTTCGTTGGTTCTATCTATTATTTCAGGTTTATCAAATGTTAATAGGTCTATAGCTTTTTCATAATGTTTTATTAAATCTTCTTTCTTAGTTTTAAAATATGCCCCTTCAATCCTTCCTTTAACATGTCCTAACATTTCATCGGCTTTTTCACGCCGGGTCACCCCATCTAGTGTTGTTGCAAAAAATCTTCTGAGCTGATGGCTTGTTAAAAAGCCATATTTTTTCTGATTTTTATTTTTGCCTAGATCGAGTTCGTTATTAAGTCTTTGAAAGTATTTAAAATATGCTGAATCAGATATTTTACCAGTAGGGTTATTTATCTTTGGAAGCCCTGCAAAAAGATAATCTTCTTCAGATGTTATGGGATTTGGGCCATTTTGGCGTTGTTCAAGGTAAATTAATATATAGTTAAAACATTCTGGTGTGCAGAAAGTAATGTATTCTGTTTGTGTCTTACCAGAAAATATTTTCCATGTAGGTATACACTCTTCACAGTTTTTCAATTGTTCTTTTATACTTTCAATGTCATACTTGTTGCTAATATTATTGACTTTTATGTAATCTTTAATTGCGAATAAGAAATTTTTATATTTTAGATTTTGTATTTCTGATTTTCTCATTCCTGATGATGCTTGTAATGTTATTATGGCCCTATATTTTTTATTTGAATATTTTAGGGTTTCTTTGATTTGTTTATTACTTGGTAAATCTTCGTCAGTTTCTAATCTTCTTTTAACTTTTGCACCATTGTTGACATTTGGAAATTCTATATCTGAAAACATGTAAAAAGCTTTGATTATGGACATACGACCTTGTAGTACTTTAGGCGATAATGGTTTTTCATTTTTTCTAAATTGTTTGTATTCTAATACTCTTCTCTTTATAAGTCTCCTTGAAGGGTGAATTTTATGATCTTGTTCTTCTTCAATGGCTTCATTTATTAGTTCAGAGGGCATCATCTTGTGAAAATAGCAGTATTCGAATATCCAATTTTGATACTGTTTTTGAGTTCCTTCACTTCTGTCTCTATCTGCAAGGAAGTTTTTAAGATCTACATCTTGTTTTACTTTTTTGAAAAATTCTCGTTTGTCCATCATATGCCCCACACAAGTTCTATGTATATCTATGAAAGTTCTGATATATAAAACATGGACATCTACTTCTCATGAAAATTCATATTTCATGTGAAAAAGTAAGTACTAACTATATCTTTTCAGTGTCGGATAATGGAATAGGGATAGAATCACAGTTTAAAGATCGTATATTTGAAGTATTCCAGAGGTTACATACTAGGGATGAATATTCTGGAACTGGAATTGGACTAGCAGTTTGTAAAAAAATCGTTGAACGCCATGGAGGGCAGATATGGGTTGAATCAGAGCCTGAAATAGGATCGACTTTTTATTTTACTATTAGATCTAATTTAGGTTAACTAGATCATTTTAAATAAGATAGTCCAATTGATAGTCCTGTATAACCTAATAAAATAATTGAACTAAAATAGATTGTTGTTATGATAATTGTAGCATAACCTGCTAGAATTAGATAACCATCACATTCGAGGGTACCAGCAGCAAGGAAAAAGACACAAAGAGCAGGTAATGTGTCAGTTAATGGGATTGGTAACGGTGTCATAAACAGCATTGCACTGAAAATCATAAGAAAACCGTTAATTTTGCGCATAACAGATTTTCTGGTCATTATTAAAAGACGTGGTTTTATATATCTTTCCATGCGGGTTAACAGGCGAAAAGTAGCATTCAATAATCTAATTAAGCTTTTTTTTGACATTTTATAGTTCATCAAGCGATTTGGAACTAAATAATGTTTATCAAACATTAAACTGATACTTATAATAAATATAATTAATCCAGCAACCATACCTGTTCCTGGAATTGATAGGGGTATTAAAAAGGGCACTGCCAGCACCATACAGGTTATTAATCCTCCACTTTTACCCATAATTTCTAGAAAATCTTTAAGAGTTACTTCATCTCTTTTAATTTTTTTAGGGATATCTGATATTATATTTGAGTAGCATCCACAACACTCTAATATCTCAGGATCTTGTAAAACCATGTAATATTATTTTTGTAATATAATATAATAAATGTTGTAGTGCGAGGATATCTTTTCATTTTGAAATTAATTTTTAGGAGTTATTTTAAGTTTTAAAAGTAATTTTTTGGTAGCTTTAATTTTTTTTAAACTATATTTTTGCTTTACTTAACTGTGTTTGGATATGTAATCAAATACTTTTAATACAAATAATTATAAAAGTATTACTTGTAAAAATGTAGAGGTGATAACATGCACGAGGAAATGATGATGGGAAAAATGAAAGAAATGATGATGATGGAAAAGATGATGAAAAAAAAGATGATGACTAAAGAAATAATGGAACAGCTCTCTGAACAGGATAAAAGGAAACTTTTGGCCATGAAAATGGATCTTAAAATTGCCATGATCGAACAGAAACTTGAGATGATGGAACGCAAAAAGAGGCTTATGGCTTCTAAATTAGATATGAAAAACTCCATGATAGAAAAGAAACTTGAAATAATGAAAGCAGTCAAAGAAATGTTAAAATAAACATAAAGTTTAATGGACCAATGAAGGAGTAATGCTTTTATTGGTCTTTAACTTCTTATTAATAGAAAATTAGGAATAATAATTTTTGATTTTTTAATTATAATTTAAATTTTTAAATATCTTAATTACATGGATGGTTTTTGATACATAAAATTAAAAAAAATGGTGGATTGGAGATTTTTTTTATTTTAGAGATGTTTTTATATATTGTATCTATAAATCTGAAAATTATAGACATACCATGTATCCGTTAAAAATTGTAATTTTTGTAACGCAGGATCTAAATGGATACGAATATATTGATCTAGTCCTGCTATCTTTTCTTTTGCTTCGGTTACTCTCTGCAGGATTTCTACTATTTCTGCTGGCTCTAGATAATCCCATGTAGATTTATCATGGCTGATTTTGTTTATAATATTCCACCAATTAACTGATTTTTTACTCACATAATCAACCTCCATAAATTTTGATAAAAAATGAGAGTAAGATCATCGTTAGAGTGGACTGTGATGTGTTAATAATAACTGGAAATATCAAAGTTATAACAAGTTATAGAATATAATTATTAATATTGGTTTTAATGTCTTATATTTTTTCCTGTTAATACGGTACTTGTAAAACTGCCTGAATTTAAAAAGCATTAAATTTTCGTTAATATAATCCTTTAACTGGCAGGGTAAAATTACTAAATCTTGGAAATCAGTTGGTTTAAATTAAAATAGGGGTGCTAAAAATTAATATTAAGTTTTAAAAAGGTTATTTTATTTCACACCGCTTATTTCTATTACTTTTATAGATTAATAAGAATATGCAGTAATTTGACAGTTGAAAATTTTATCAAAATAATAAATAACTGCTAAATTAACTTACAGTATATTAATTATAATTATTTAGAAAAACTTAGATCGGTGCTATTAGATCATCGTTAATTACGCTGTCTATATTGTTTATTTTATAGTAATATTCATTGAAATCCATTACATGTCTGTTGATAAATTCTTCTAATTCCTTTTTATCTCCAGGAACTTTTCTACTTGGAAATGTTATAATCATTTCAATTACAGTTTCTTTTTTATTTTCAATATTAAATTCACCTTTACAATCATATTCTAAGTACATTTCATATTCATTTAGTTTTTCATAGATGTATTCAATGGACTTTTCATTTAATTCTTTATCCGTAAAACTGAATTTAATTGGAGTAATTAAGTTACTACCACTATCTAATATTTTGAATTCTTTAAACTCCAACATGTTATTTACCTCGAGTAGCAAGTATAAAACTTATAATATTACATAAGTTGATTTAAATTTTGAAATCGGACTCTATTTTTTGTTTAAAAATTGAGAAAGCAAATTTTGATCTCAAAAATGTTATCATACGTATTAAAAAATTTTTAAAACTTATTTTTACATTTATAGATTTTTTATATATATAATTAATATTTATCTTTAGGGACTCACTTTTACTTCGCAGTTTGAAAGGCATTTTCAAGTGATTATAAAGATTTTAACTCAAAATGTAAACTTATTTTTTTAATTAATGCATTTAAATGATTATTATACTTTTTGAAGAATATAGAATATTTTATAATAGATTCTTGAATATTGTGTTGTGTATTTAAATTCAATGCTGTATAAAATAAACTAAAAGAAGTTGGTAATTGCATGTGAATGAGTACACATGTGATGGGTTGTGAATTTACATTACTAAATTAAGTTCAAGTAAATTTAAGGAATGATGCATTATTTTGATTGAAATTTAATAAAATCAAGTTACAATTATATTCCGTCCATTTAAAACAGTAAAATTCGGGTCATAAATTTACATCGGATCTAAAAAAATGATAAACTGGCCAAATATATAAAATAAGCTTATAGAATAGTGGCATACGGTTATTTAATAAAAACTCAGCCTTATGGTGTTAAATTAATTTTTATAGTGATCCTACATTAAAAAACACAAATTTATTAATTTATAAAAATATACCATAATTATGAATTCTGAAGAGAAGGAAAATATTAAACTGCTGCAGGATAAATTCAAGAGTATTGCAGATATAACTGTCAGTTACGATAGATATGACATTATAATATATAACTACGATGAAATTGAAGAAATATCAAAATTTATCGAGGAAGAAACCACCATTAAATCGTGGACCGTATTAAAAACTAAAGTAAATCCAAATACTGAGTTTGATTGGATTTAATTTAGGATAAACTTCTATAAGTTAGATTTACTCTATTTTTATAGTTATGTTCCTGTTTTTTAGTTATTATTTTAGTTAAAATAAGTTGGACTTAAAGATATTCCGTTACAGTTTTATTGGATAAATAACTATTTTTAAGCCTGTGAAGGGACTCGAACCCTTATCTGTTACTTACGAGGCAACTGCTCTGGCCTTTGAGCTACACAGGCTAATGAAATTTTTTTAAAAAAAGTGCCGTGAACTATTAAGGTGATTGCAATCAGCTCAGGGCATTGCTTTAAAAAAGCAGCAAACTTCTTAATTTTAAAGACATATTTTAAAATATCTTCAATGTAACGTTGTTACAACATATATATAACTTTTATTATTGATAAAACCCGAAAAACGTTTAGAAATAGTAATAGGATAGATCTTTACTTAATAAACATAAAGAATAATTAAAATAGCATGTTTTTTTATTTTCGAACTTCTTTTTTGAGCATTGTTATAATTTTTAGCTGGCGTTTCCCGTTTATCCCAATATCTTTTAATTCTTTCAAGATATTTTTTATTGTGCTATCCGAATTTAATTCCAATTTAAGATTTTCTAGAGATATATCGGTCTTTGAATCTTCTACAAATTCTTTAAATTCTCTCAATTCTTTCTTATCAAATTCTTTTAATCTTTCCTTTTGAAAATCTTCTAGGTTTATATCATTAAAATAGTTATGTTCCAATTCATCAAATGAGTGTAATTTAATTTTATCAAGCTCTTTTAATGGATTTTCTTCTTTATTTCCGGAATTCTTATTCTTCATAATACCACTTTTGAGTTGATTAGTTTTAAAACTATAATCATTGAATTAATTAATAAATGAGTTTATATTCTATTAATTTAGTTTTTATAATTTATTTAATTTATCTTTAAAGATATATGTTAAAAATGAGCTAGTAATCACCTTTATTTTTGTAAAAATTCAAGAAATCATCGGCAAAATCATTAATTAATTTAAGGTCTCTCTGTTCCTCAACAGGCCATTTTTTAAGGGGATAATGTATTATTACATTAATTACTTTGTCTTCTGGATCTATTTCATATTCATAAGCACTGCCGTCTTTAAAATGAGTTATATGTGATTCATATCCAAGTAATTTTTTGCCTATATCATCTATATTTTCTTTAGATAACTTATCATCCATTAATTTTATTTTAAAACTAACGAAACCTTTTCGAGGTTGACCTATTTTTCTCTGGTTTATTATTTTTATCATTTTCATCACCTATTAATCATGTAATTCAATCAGATTACAAATATTAACCAAAAATGAGCCATTACATTAATTAGGGAGATGATTTAGTTATTAATTGGAATGTTTATTTTTATGATATGAGTTATATGGGAGAATATGCAGTTGAATTATTTCTTTTTTATCTTTTCAGCTTACCTTTCAATTCGGCTGCTTTACCTTTGCTTTTTCCTTTTTCTTCTGCAGTTTTACCCTTTATTTTTCCTTTTAACTCTTTACCTTTGCCTTTAATATCATGGATATCAACCATAAGACCACCAGTACTGTTTTTGATTATGATCATACATATATTTTATTTTTTATTAAATAATTATTAAATTGCTTTATTACTTAAATCAGCGTTTAGAAGTTTAGTACTCACTTAATAGGAATATTGGATGGTGGTTAACTAAAATAATGGAAAATAATTAAAAAAATAGATTGGTTAATCATTATTTTTGATAACAATGATTTATATTTACAAAAAAAGTTAATTTAAAATAATAGATTGAGGTTGAGCTTAACTGCTATCTAAATGTTTTCTGCATCTTTTGTGTCATCACTTGAGAAATTAATATGTGGAACTGCTTTTTCGTTCTCATTAATTTCAAAATATCTTTCTTCTTCAAATCCAAAGAAGCTGGCAACGATATTGCTTGGAAACATCTGGCATTTATTGTTATACTGCCATACTACGTCATTATACATTTGGCGGTAGTAAGCGATCTGATTTTCGGTTTCAGACAGTTGTTTCATTAAATTTTCAAAGCTTTTGTCTGCTTTTAAATCAGGATAAGCTTCTGCAACTGCAAACAGGCTTTTTAAAGTTTTAGTTAGATGATTATTTGCCTTTTCATTTTCTTTTACAGTTTCTGCATCTGATAACCCTGCTCGTGCTTCAGTAACTCCTTTAAGTGTAGTTTTTTCATGTTTAGCATAGCCTTTTACGGTTTCAACCAGGTTAGCTACCAAATCTACCCTTCTTTCCAATTGAACATTAATCTGTGACCATGCATTATCCGCACCATTTCTAAGCTTAACCAGGCTGTTATACATAATTACAACAGCTCCAGCTAATCCTCCTATGATTAGAACGACTATCAGGAAGCTTATTTCAATCCACATTTCAAACCACCGTTTTAAAATAATTATCTTTTATTAATTACAAACTATTCTTTTATGATCAGATATATAAGCTTTTTCAAATTATTAATAAGACCATAGGTGGATTTAAAAAGATAACTGGAGTATAGCACATTTTAAGAATAAAAAAAGTATAATGGGCATTTATTGGACTTTAAAAGTGTTAATTATCTTGTTAAACACTGCTTTTGTTTCTTCAATATCTGAAGCCATTGTTGCACACATTATGACATAATTTACTTCTTTATGGGGGTATCTTTTTTCAAATGCTATAATTCGCGTATATTCGTATTTATTGTTACTGGTATGAAATCCCGTATATGTAAATTCATAGGCTTTCAATCCGCTTAAAGTAAAGTTTCTTGTTGTTATTTTCACATTTATATAATTTGGATACATATTGGTTGCATTTGTAGTATTTACCCAGCTTTGAATTAATGCTTCGGACATAAAACCTTCAGGATGAGAAAAATTTCCTGTGCTGTTGACAGTATCTTCAGTTTTAGTCACAATAAAGGCAGTGGTTGGCATTGATTCACCATTGGCTCTGGCGGTATTAGGATCACCGACAGCAGCCAGGTATTCATTGGTTAAGTAAATACGGGAATATGTTTTATTTGTTTCAGTGTCAATTTCAGTTGCTTTTTTTATATTGGCTTTTTCAGTATAATCTTGCCAGCTTCCAGGATAATCAAAGCTAATATTGTTTTTTGAAAAGGCTTTGGTAGAATTATTAAGATTGTTAATTGTGTTAAAATAGTTTAAATTGTTCAAATTCAAAAAAACTGATAGACCAACAATTATTATTCCTATTGCTAAAATTAATGCATACTGCTTTGATTTCTTCATATAATTTCCCCTTAAGCCAAAAGATTATGTTATTTGTCTATATGCGTGATTTATATATTTTATTAAAAATCATGGGGTAAAGTAGCAACATATAAATACAAAAATTGAGTTATTAGCATATAACGTTAAATCGAAAAGGTGTTAAAATGGCTTTTCATGTAATGATAATTCCTACTTTGGGCTGTCCTTCTGAGTGTAATTATTGCTGGAGTTCTGAGGAGGGATCTCCTGTAATGAGCATTGAAACTGTTGAAGAAATCGTTAGCTGGCTTAAAACTTTCCGCGATGAACCAGTTACATTTACGTTTCATGGGGGAGAACCTTTACTGGCTGGTTTGGATTTTTATAAAAAAGCGCTGCCAATGCTGCAGAATGGATTAAAACATTTAAAACCGGCTTTTGCCCTTCAAACTAATCTATGGGCTATGACCGATGAGCTCGCAGAACTTTTCAGTGAGTATAATATTCCAATTGGTTCAAGTTTAGACGGACCTGAGGAACTTAATGACTTTCAAAGAGGGAAAGGCTATTATGAACGGACCATGAAAGGCTATGAAATTGCAAAAGCCCATGGTTTAAAAGTTAGTTTCATATCTACATTTACTTCTTATTCCATCGATTATAAAGAAGATATTTTTAACTTTTTCCTTGAAAAAGGTTTAACACTTAAATTACACCCTGCATTGCCTTCACTGCGCAGTGAAGACCCTACTAAATGGTCAGTTGATCCTGAAAAATACGGCGAGCTGCTGATCTATCTTCTGGATAAATATCTGGACAATATGGGCGAAATTGAGATTATGAATATAGATCATCTCTGTAAATGCGTCCTTACTCGCAGGGGAACTGTATGTACTTACGTGGATTGTATGGGTGATACATTTGCTGTAGGTCCTGATGGAAGCATATATCCATGTTACAGGTTTGTAGGAATGCCGGAATATGTTATGGGCAACGTTCATGACCATCCGACAGTTGAAGATCTCTCTAAATCTTCTCCTGCAAAGCTACTTGATGAATTTAAGGACTATGTGGATAAAGAATGCAAAAGATGTTCATATGTGAAATTTTGCAGAGGGGGATGTCCTTACAACGCTTTAAAGATTAATGAAGAAACCAATAAAGCCGAAATTGGCGGTGTGGACCCTCACTGTGAGGCTTATAAAATAATATTTAAGGAAATAACTGATCGTGTAAATAAAGAGTTCTTATCTTCACAGGGCATGATGGCATTTGGTGGAGGTAAGTCTGAAGAAAAAGCTCAAAAGTCAGGGATAATGTCCATAATGCTTAAACGTATTTAGTTATATTTGGGTAATTCTCAGATTATGTTTAGAATCTATTTGCATCCATTAAGTTCTATTTTTACCCTGACTTGCCTAATTTTAAAATAAGAAATAATCATATAATAGAATTTTGAGTATTCAACCGTAATAGTTAACCCAAAATTCTTTATCTATAATTTTAATTACTCAAATACATATCCGCACTTAGTACAGCGGAATTTAGATCCTTTTGGGACCTTGGATCCTGAATGTTTGTATTCAACACCTACAAGTAAACCTGTTGAATCATCCTGTATAATATGTTTATCTTTACAACCGCATTTAGGGCATTTTTTGCTTAATTCTTCTGTTTTCATGTCTTCGCCTCCTAAAATTATTTAATTTTAGAGATTTTTATATTAGTTCGGCTTTTCCCGAATGTATATTATAATATATCAATCAAGTATATAAATATTGCTCTAAGCTTAAACTTTAATTTAAACTAAGCGCTAAAACGCCAAAAACTTTATAATGAGGTTTAAAGTTGTAAGCTTAGATACAGGGTTCTGTTTATTAATTTGTTCATTTAGATTCTTATTTCTTTTGCATATGTTTAAAAATAAATTGAACTTATCATAAGTTTAATTAAATTAGAAAAAGAAATAGTTATTTGACATTAAAATGTTAAAATAATAAGTATAATGTTTATAAGAGGTATGCTAAAATGAAAATAGGTGACTTGGCTAAAAAATGCCCTAAATGTGGCGGTGTAGATAAAACAGTTAAAAGGGATATAGAAACTGAACATCATGCTCATGCGACAACAGGGGCTGTTGTTTGTACTAAATGTGGATATGTATTTAGATCAAAGAAAGATGAGGAAGAAGAATAAATAGAATGTGTATTTACTAAAGATTTTGTTTTTTTATTTGATAAAAAATAGAATTATTTTTTTAGATAACTCCAGATGTATAAAACAAATCTATATCAATATTTAAATCATATTTTAATTTAAAATGTTTTAGAACATGCTTTTAGATTTTATATTAATCTTTAAGTACTTTTTAGGTATCCATTAATTTATTTATAATATTTGTGATGTGTAAGATATGTGTATATGTGTTATACATACACATTAATGTGTGTTAAAGTTGTTTAAGTGTGATTTCATTTATACGTATTCAACATACTTGCACTTAGCCTTCAGGATTTGGATACATCTTCTAGAAAGTGCATGAAATTTTACACTTGAAATGCATGTCTAAATTTGAATCATAAAAAATTGTTATAATCAAGTTTTTATACTTGATCTTCCAATTCACTTTATACTAATTTTAAAGTGGATGTAACTTTTTATTATGTGAAGATTAATAAAGGAGTTATAATAAACTGAATAAGAGTTAAATCCGAGAGTAAAAAAATCAGAAAAGGGATATAAAATGAAGATAGTTAGAGAATGGTGTATGTATTGTGGTGAATGCGCAGGCGTATGCCCAAGATGCCTGATTGAAGTAGGCGAGGCAACCATAACGTTTGATGAAAGTTCATGTAAAGATTGTGAAATATGCGTACAGGCATGCCCAGTGCGTGCTTTAATAAAAGAAGAATAAGGTGAATTAATGTTAATTGAAACTGATGTTCTAGTAATTGGGGCAGGTCCCGCAGGTTCATCTGCCGCCAAACACGCTGCTTTAAACGGTGCAGATGTGTTAATGATTGAAAAAAAATCTGAAATAGGCGCTCCTAAAAGATGTGCCGAAGGTGTATCCAAGGATGGTTTAATTGAATTAGGCGTAGAGCCAAGCAGCAGGTGGATAACTTCAGAAATCGATGGAGTACGTCTTGTGTCCCCAAACGGAACAGATGTATGGCTCACTGAAGACACAGTAAAACTTCCAGAAATGGGGTATGTAATAGAAAGAAAGGTCTTTGATAAGCACATGGCTATGGACGCTGCAAGAGCAGGTGCAGATATAATGATCAAGACTCTTGCTAAAGGCTTAGAAAGGAAAGACGGCCATGTAATTGTAAAAGCAGAACGCATGGGAGAAGAGTTTGAAATTAAAGCAAAAATAGTTATAGGTGCAGACGGCCCAGAATCAAGAGTTGGAAGATGGGGCGGCCTTAAAACTGCAGTCAAACCTAAAGATATGGAATCTGGTGCTCAGTTTGAAATGGTTGGTGTAGAAATGGAAAGCGACACCGCATTAGAATTTTACTTTGGAGATGTTGCCCCTGGAGGGTATGCATGGGTATTTCCAAAGGGAAAAGACATTGCAAATGTCGGTCTTGCAGTTATATCCACATTAACAGAAAAAAGCGCCTACGAGCACCTTCTTGACTTTGTAAAAAACTGCCCTACAACTAAAAATGCTACAGCAGTGGAACTCAATATAGGTGGAGACCCTGTAGGTGGAATCCTTAAAAAAATAGCCACTGATAATGTTATGGTTGTAGGAGATGCTGGTGGAATGGTAAATCCTTTAACTGGTGGAGGTATAATAAGCGGTATGCAGGGCGGCCGTATTGCCGGTCAAATCGCTGCTGCAGCAGTTAAAGACAATGATTTCTCTGAAAAAAGGCTTGCAGAGTATGGAAAACGCTGCAAAGAAGAAATTGGGGATTCATTTAATAAATACATGAAGTCAAGAAGCTATCTTGAAAGTCTTTCAAATGAAGAATTAGACTCAATAGCAGAAGTATTCAGGGAAACTGAATTTGAAAAGATAAGTACAAGCGAACTTATCAAAGTACTGGTTAAAGTATCTCCTAAAGCTTTATTGAAGCTTGGAAAATTATTCTAATTCGGATCAATTTTTGATCCTTTTTTCTATTTGATAAATTTTCGAGAATCGCATTTTTTTAATTTTTTTAAAATAGAATAATTAGAATAACTATTAAAAAGAATACCATTGCGACCTGATGATATAAAATGTCAGCAATCTGGGTCATTTTATCTTTATCTATATAAACAGAAAGATATAATGGTATTGCAGCTAAAAATGACGGTAAAATCGCAACTGCAAACTGGATAATATTCATGTCTCCGGTGTACAGTACATAAATTAAACTTACACCCGCCACGGCCCCTACAATACTTGCAGAAATTTGTTTTGATTTATACATAACATAAGTCGCCATTCCTGCCATGTACATGAAAAAATAAACACTTAATGGAACTAAAAGCACGTTACCTAGCAGTACGCAACAGGAAGCGATTCTTAAAACGCTGTTTGTGGCAGTACTTGTAAAAGGTGCATACACCGTATCTTTAAGTCTTACTGGAGGTAATGTATAAATCAGCTGATTTAAAAGCATTAATCCTAAAATTATAGTAAATAACGGATCTAAAGTTGTTAATGCAATTATAAATACTGCAACTATTAGAAAACTGGAGAAAATCAATATCCACTTTTCATCGACATTATTTTGAATAAAAGCCCTATTTCTTTTGGTGTAATCTTTTTTGTCTACTTCAAGATCAGTTAAATCATTCAGGCTGTATAATGCTCCCCATAGTACTGAAACAAGTAAAAGACCTTCCAATATTTCAAAAGGGTTTGTAATTGTCATCCCTGAAAAATAAGCATATGTAAGGGCAAGCAAATATGCATTGAAGTTTTTAGATGCCCATGATAGTCTTGTAGATTTAATAAGGGTTTTTATCATCTTTTATCCTCATTACATACTCAACATGATTAGTGTGTATATTTTGTAGTTTGACTCTAGTGCTGAAAAAAATTTAATCTTATTTTTTGAGGGCATCACATATAAATCTTGGTTTGTGGCCATATTTCTGCATATATTGCTTAACAGTTTCAATATCTGCATCTTTAACATGCATTTTTACAATTTCTATAGTTTCTTTTTCTGAATACCGTATAACAACAATATCAAAAAATATATTGAGTAGATTTACAAGAATTTTTGAAAATAAGCCCAGATCTGAAAATAAATCGTATTTTTTCCCCATTATATGAATTCGCCATGCAGTCTGTAAAATAATATTTATATTTTTAAAGTATTTTCTGTGTTTTATATATTCAGCTATGCATAGTAAATAAAAATAAATGGCTTTAAAACCGGCATGGTATGTCCATTTACTGAAACCTACATAGTTAGGGTCTAAATTGTGCAAATCATGAAAACTATCTGCAATTAAAACTGCATCATATTCTGAAAGCTTTCTATAAATTTCTTCTTTTGATTCTACTCCTAAATCTTCACCTAATCCTTCAAACATGGTGTTAAAAACCTGTTTTGAGCTTGAATTTACTGATTTTAAGCGGAATTTCAAATCGTATACATTTAAATTAAGATCACTTATGGCATGATAAATATTTGCTGATTTGCCGGTACCAGGCGCTCCGATTACGTGGACTATTTTCCCCTTGCCTTTTTTTAAACTTTCCATTACTTTACAAAGTTTTAGGTAGCAATCGGTAATTAAGAAAAGTTCATTATCGCCTGCAGAACTTACTTTATATTTTTCCATAGAGTAATGTTTTGATTTTAAAAGTATATAAATACAGATAACCGGTAAAATAGCTGTTTCAACATTGAAACCTTTACAATAATATTTTAAGTTACTGAATTAATCATTTAAATTATTGTAGGTTTATAATTGAAAAATATTCTCAGGAAATTCAGTTATGGATCAATCCTATTTTTTAAATCCATATTTTTAATGATTTAAAACTTTTAAAAGCAGGAAACTTTATAATATGGCATGGAATATTTTATTACTTTTTAGGATCATATTAATGTATAATAGTAAGTTCATGACAGAAATGGCTGTATTGTACACAGCTGCACTGCTTTGCAGTTTATATGGAATATAAAGGTTTTTAATATAACGAAAGAAAAAGTTTTAAGTTGTATGGAAATTTAAAATGGCGCGGTGACTCCAATGGCTAAATATGGATGTACTGCACACAATATTGGGGATTGCAGTTCACTGGAATGGATTTTTTTAATATATGTATGGAATATTTTATTAAATTTTAGGATCATATTAATGTTTAAAATAATACGGTGATTCCATGGCGAAATATAGATGTACTGTATGTAATTATGTGTATGATGAAGAAAAGGAAGGTACTAAATTTGAAGATTTGCCTGAAAACTGGACCTGTCCAGTTTGTAATTCTCCAAAGAGTGAATTTGTACTGCTAACTGAAGAAGTTAGGGAACTTAAGGAGGGCGAATCAACAGTCTCTGATGTTTTAGTAGAACAAATGGCCGAATGGGGAGTAGAATATGTGTTTGGAATACCTGGAACTTCATCTTTGGGAGTTATAGATGCAATACGAAAAAATGAAAAGATTAAATACATACAGGTACGTCATGAGGAATCAGCGGCATTTATGGCATCTGCCTACGGTAAATTAAAAGGGCATGTGTCAGCGTGCCTGACTGTAGCAGGGCCTGGTGCTACTAATTTAGCTACTGGACTTTACGATGCTAAGCTGGATCATTCTCCTGTTTTAGCACTTACTGGAATGGTAAAAAGACAGCTAATTGGCCCTGGATCTTTCCAAGAAATAGATCAGCATTCCTTCTTTAAGCCGATAACCATATTTGATGAGATATTGATGTCTGA
>JAEYQZ010000151.1 GCA_023409695.1 Methanobacteriota archaeon
CAGTAATGGATTTAATTATAAATATGAAGAATAAGCACACTATTTTAATGTTATCCAACAATGCTGATTTAAAAGAATACTGCGATGAATTATTTTTGATCAAAGATGGCTATTTACAAAAAATTGATTAATAAAAAAAGATTTAAGACCATCTTCTGCTTAATTTTACATAATTGAATATAATTAAACCTAATTTGAAATAATGAGTGATTTTATTCCACATTACCTATGAATCTCATTTAAGTTTCAAATTATAAATTATTAAATCAATAATTATTTATATTTATTAACATAATAATTTATTAGGGCTTGTTTGAGGATTAAGGAGGTAAATTATATGGCTGAAGGAAACAATGTATTATTAGGGATTTTAGCTGTAATTTTAGGTATTTTAGTCATTGCATTCCCATTGTTTAGCGTATTTACAGCAAGTGTTCTGGCTGGATTTGCTATTATGCTACTCGGAATTTGGCTGTTAGCACAGAGCTTCGGAACATGGGGTGCAAGTAAAGCAGCAAGCATAGCTTACTTAATACTGGGAATTATAGCCGTAATATGTGGAATAGGATTGTTCGGACACATACTTCTATTTAGCGCATTAGCAAGTATCTGGCTCTACTTCGTAGGTTTCTTCCTGATAATTTCAGGTATAATGTCACTCTTCGCTAAAGAAGGGACAGCAG
Source organism: Methanobacteriota archaeon (assembly GCA_023409695.1). Taxonomy (GTDB): domain Archaea; phylum Methanobacteriota; class Methanobacteria; order Methanobacteriales; family Methanobacteriaceae; genus Methanobacterium_D. The sequence continues at coordinate 684 of JAEYQZ010000151.1, forward strand.
CTAAAGGATCTGGAGGTGTAGGTGTCATATTAGGTATATTATATATTATACTTGGTGCATACGCATGGAACCCATATTATCTAGCTTTGTTAATTGGAATTTGGTTAATAATTGATGGAATAGCTTTATTCTTTGTCAGTCCATCAGATTTAGTAGGTATGGAAAAATCAGAAATGCCGAAATAAAATAATTAAAACCAAACAAGCCCCTTTTTCTAAAAATAGAATAAAATTAGATATAAAATCTAAAATTTATTTAAAGCTATCTAAAGTTTCCTGTTTTGGCATGAACTGGTCAAGATCAATTTTCATACCATCATAGGCAGCAAGAGTATTTACTCCAGTTTGCCCTTTAACTGTATCTGCTTCTTTTTTAGCGTCATTTACCACCATTTTCATCCCAAGATGAGTCATTATAGCAAGTTTAGGTGAAACTTCTTCAACAAGTTTTGCAAAATCCTGTGTAGACATGTGTCCACGTATTTTCTCATTTCGTGGCCTTATGACACTTGCTATTAAAACATCAGCCCCACTGTGATATTTATGAAGGTCTTTGAAATATTCTGTATCTGCAGTATAAGATACCGAAAAATTTTTTACCTTTAGATTAAATCCTACTGCAGTCGGATCCCCATGAATTGTCTTTGTTCCCTTTATTTTAATTTTGCCTAACCTTGCTGTCTCATTAGCCCCTAAAATCAAACTATCTGGTTTACTTAAATGATATTTTGAGATACATGGACCCCACTGCTTGTATCCTTCAATTACACTTTTACTTCCAACTATGGTGCCTTTTTTTCTGGTCATTCCTTTAGTCATTGCCTCTATAAGGACTTCCGCATCAGTATAATGATCGGTATGGGAATGTGAAACCATGACAGCATCCAGTTTAAGAGGACTCAATCCAAACTGGTATGTCCTAACCAGTGCCCCAGGTCCAGGATCAATGTGAATGTTTTTCCCATCAATTCCATCTATTCTAAGTCCGCCAGTCATTCTACGCTGGGTAATGGTAGCGAAAGCGTCCGCCACCACTTCCTAAAAATGTAAGTTCCATTTATTCACCTTTAAGTTTACTTTTAAATCATTTATACTGCATAAGATGCATAAAATTATTGTCAATTTGTGCAAATTCAATTATCAGCTTTTACACAGGATAACATTACATGTAAGAGAACATTTTGTCCGCTTGATACAGAGATTTTCATTTTCAATTACTGCAACGTCGCCTATTTTAACACTTGAAGGATCATCTGTATTCATTTCAATTAGATTTCCTGGCCCTGCAATAACATTCCATTCCATATCCAAAGCCCGGATGCCTTTATCTAAAAGTATTTCTATTTTATCACCATCTATACTTTGAACTTTCCCTATTTCTCCTTCATTAACTATCTTTGATGCCATTTGAATAGATTTAGCGTCATTATTCAACTGCTGTCTTAAACCTTCTCTCCATTTTTGGAGTTCTTTGACATCTTTAACCAGGACTTCCCTTAAATGTTTTTGAGCTTCTTTTTTATCCAGACCACTGTGTTTGATAATTATATCGTATTCTTTACTTACAGATGGTGTTTTACTTGATATTTCATCCATTACCATTTTAAAAACTGATTCAACATTTTCTAAACTTGCTTTAGATTTCCAGTGCTTTTTAATGGTTTCATTTGCCATCTGTTTTGTAACTTTATTTCCGAATACAACTATCGAGCTAGCTCCATTTTCAACTTTCTTAATATCTGATCCTGAAAGCTCTGTAATGATATAACCATTTGTAGTTCCATAAATTCGTTTTCGCTTGGTCTCAAATGGTGTTTTAAATCTGACTTCACCAACTACCACATTATCAATACTTCGAATTTTTTCAGCGTCGTCTGATATTTTAAGGGTTATTTCCTGTTCTTTGGCGACTTTAATCAATTCATCATCAGTTTGAATAGCTCCAGAATAAAGATATTCCTCAAGCTTTTCTCGTTTCTCTTTATCTCCAAAAAATCCAATTCTTCTTTTGTCTCCGGCCATCACACAACCATTACTTCCAATATATGACATTATAAGGCTCATTTAAACCACCTGATTGTTTTAAATGGTTCATTTCAGATCTATTATTAATTATCAACTTTAATTTATAGACAATTTATAGATCCACATGAAATTTTGTATTTTCGAATTCTTTGATTTGCTTTATTAATGTGTATTTCAACTATATAAAACATGATTTCCTGTTAATATCATGCAAACGATTCAAAGACCAATACATTTTCAGTTAACATACATTTATGTTTTCTATTTAATTTCATGTTTGATTTTTTAATTATATTAATTTTTAAGTCCATAAATATAAAAAAATATAATTTTAATGATAAACATAGTAACAGGAAAAACTTCTAAACAAAAATACAGTAAAAATCAAGTTATTCTATATATCCTTTGCCAAAAAACTCATTTTAAAGTCATGACCTTGAAATCTAATACTATACACTACATACCATTTGCTCTGAATAAGATTTTAAAAATATTTATTTTATCTAATATTATTATCAGAGGTGTGCACATGAGCCCTGAAAATGAGCTTAAAAAACCAATGAATAATCATTTGATAAATGAAAAAAGCCCTTATTTAATTCAACACGCAGATAACCCTGTAGATTGGTATCCCTGGGGTGAAAAAGCTTTCGAGAAAGCAAAAAATGAAAATAAACCTATTTTTCTATCAATTGGGTATTCAACATGTCACTGGTGCCATGTTATGGCCCATGAATCCTTTGAAGACCCTGAAATTGGTAATTTAATGAATGAAGTGTTTGTTTCAATTAAAGTGGACCGTGAAGAGCGACCTGATCTGGATAACATCTATATGACAGTTTGCCAGTTAATGACTGGAGCTGGAGGATGGCCGCTGACAATAATAATGACTCCGGATAAAAAACCATTTTTTGCAGGGACTTATTTTCCAAAAATAAGCATGTATGGACGGGTCGGTCTTAAAGATTTAATTTTAAATATTAGAGATATATGGAATGAAAGGCCCGATGAAGTCTTTGATTCTGCAGATCAGATAATTAAAGCACTTCAAAAAGTATCAGAAACCTCATCAGGAGATGAACTTGGGGAAAACATACTTGATAGTGCATATAAAAGTCTTTCAAATAATTTTGACGAAATTCATGGCGGTTTTGGAGGTGCTCCTAAATTTCCTACTGCACACACACTCTTATTCCTGCTTAGATACTGGAAAAGAGAGCAGAATGAAAGAGCACTTAATATGGTAAAAGAAACCCTTGATTCCATGAGAAATGGTGGAATCTATGACCACATTGGTTTTGGTTTTCACCGCTATTCTGTAGATCAGATGTGGCTGGTGCCTCATTTTGAGAAAATGCTCTACGATCAGGCCATACTTGCAATGGCATATATAGAAGCTTTTCAGGTTACAGGAGATGAAAAATACAGAGATACTGCACAGGAAATTTTTGAATATGTTTTAAGGGACATGCAGTCTCCAGAAGGTGGCTTTTATTCTGCTGAAGACGCAGATAGTGAAAGTATTGAAGGTAAATTTTATATCTGGAGGAAAGATGAACTTTATAAAGTTTTAGGCGAAGAAGACGGTAAATTCGCATCTAAAATATTTAGCGTGACCTCTGAGGGTAACTTCAACGAGGAAGCATCTCAAAGAAAAACTGGTTCTAATATACTTCACCTTGAAAATTCACTTGATGAAATATCAGAGACTTTAGGAATTAAAAGGGAAGAAGTAAAAAGAAAAATGGAAGAAATTAGAGAAAAACTCTTTAATGCCCGTGAGAAACGTGTACATCCACATAAAGATGATAAGATACTTACGGACTGGAACGGTTTAATGATATCCGCCCTATCAAAAGGAGCACAGGTATTTGATGATGAAAAATATTTAAAAGCAGCTTTT
>JAEYQZ010000155.1 GCA_023409695.1 Methanobacteriota archaeon
TAATGAAATATCTTACGATGAAATGAAAGAGCTTAAACTGCTTATGAGGACAGCTGCATTTTGTAATGATGCCAAATTAATTAAACCTCAAGGTGATGTTAAAAAATGGAAAATATTAGGGGACCCTACAGAAGCATCACTGCTTGTTGCAGCCTCTAAAAGTGGTTTTAACGTTGAAGAAGAGATAAAAAGAATTCCAAGAATAATTGAGCTTCCATTCGATTCTGTACGTAAATCTATGAGTTCTATTCATCAAAAAGAAGATAAAAAGGTCGCATACATTAAAGGGGCACCTAAAAAGATAATTTCTTTAAGTAATCAAATTTCTGAGGATGGAAAAATTAGGCCTCTCAACGAGGAAAAAAAAGAAAAAATAATTAAAATACACGATAAACTCGCAGAAGAAGGCCTTAGACTACTTGCAATGGCCTACAGGAACTTACCCAATAATTTTACCGATTATAAACCTGAGACTGTTGAGAAGGACATGATATTTCTTGGAATGATGGCAATGCAGGATCCTCCACGTCCAGAGGTCTATAAAGCTGTAGATCAATGCCACCGTGCCGGAATTCGAATTATAATGATAACTGGAGATTACGGACTCACAGCACGCGCTATAGGTCAAGAAATTGGCATTATAAGCGGCGATTGTCAGGTGGTAAAAGGAAAAGAAATCAGTGAGATGTCAGATGAACAGATCATGCAGTTACTCAGTTCAGGTTGTGATGTGATATTTGCAAGGGCCGTTCCAGAGCATAAGATGAGGATTGCGTCCATACTTGAAGAAGAGGATGAAATTGTAGCAATGACGGGAGATGGTGTAAATGATGCACCAGCACTTAGAAAAGCAGATATAGGAGTTGCAATGGGGATAACAGGTACAGATGTAGCTAAAGAAGCTTCAGATATGATTTTAACTGATGACAATTTCGCGACAATTGTATCTGCCATAAAAGAGGGCAGAACAATCTATGAAAATATAAGGAAATTTATAACCTACATTTTTTCCCACGAAACTGCCGAAATCATACCTTTTGTACTTACAGCCATGTTTGCCATCCCCCTACCAATTACAGTCATGCAGATACTTGCAATAGATCTAGGAACAGATACTCTTCCTGCAATCGCCCTTGGAAGAGGCCCTCCCGAGTCAGATGTAATGAAAAGGCCACCGAGACCAAGAAAAGAAAGACTTTTGAATCTACCTGTAGTGCTTAGAGGTTATGTCTTCCTTGGATTAATTGAAGCAGTACTTGTAATGTCTGGATACTTCTGGGTGCTTTACAGTGGAGGATGGCATTTTGGCCAGACACTTCCATTTTCAGACCCCCTATATATTAAAGCCACCACAATTGTCTTCGTCGGTATTGTAATGGGCCAGATAGGAAACCTGTTAACAATTCAGACCACACGAACGTCAGTCTTTAAAATTGGGGTTTTTAAGAACAACTGGATAATAAGAGGAATCATATTTGAAGTCGCTATAGTGCTCGCAATCCTTTATATACCTCAACTGCAGAGTATATTTGGAACTGCCCCACTAGGATTAATAGAATGGCTGTACGTTATCATATTTATTCCAGTAATGTTTCTTGCAGATGAATTAAGGAAATATGTAATTAGACGGTTTAAATAATGGTTATTTTGTAGTTAAATGCATACCTGTTTTTTAAATCTATAAATCTCCATTATCTGCAAATTTTCTAACAAGCCCCAAATATAATCAATGATCAAGTTTATATGCTCTGCTGGATACTATTATACGATCCAAATGATTGGTCAACTGAGAAAAAAGGATTTTTATATAGTGCTTGAGCAGTTAGGCCTAATAATGATAGGCATTGGTGTGGTGACTTTAACACCGATAGTTGTTGCTTTAATCTACAACGAGCCTGATTATTTATCTTTTATAATCCCATCTGGATTTTCAATTCTGGTAGGATATGCCCTCAGAAGATATTTCAGGAGTAATCACAGCAATATTAAACTTAAACATGGAATGATAATTGCTTCGACTGCCTGGCTCTGGGCAGCACTAATTGGAAGCTTTATACTAATGAATGCTGTTCATATTGATTTTTTAAATGCTTATTTTGAAAGTATGTCCGCCTGGAGTGGAAGTGGTTTTTCAATATTTGCAAATGTGGAAATACTTCCTAATTCTGTTTTATTTTTAAGAAGTATAGAACAGTGGGTTGGTGGCCTTGGTGTTGTAATTGTAGTTATTGGAATACTTATAAGACCCGGAACTGCAGCTGCAAGATTATACAAGTCTGAAGCTAGAGAAGAAAAAATAAAACCAAGTATTTTAGGGACTGTAAAAATTATATGGTTTATATATCTATTTTATACAATAGTAGGGATTATTTTATATGTTCTTGCGGGAATGTCCCTTTTTGATGCCATAAATAACACTTTCACCAACCTGTCTACTGGTGGAATGTCTGTAAAGAACGACAGTATAGGGGCATATGGCAGTAACTTAATAAATATAATAACAATAATCCTGATGATTCTTGGAGGTATAAGCTTTGTTGTCCATTATAGGGCGTTAACAGGTAAAATTAAGGACGTAATACGTGATATACAGCTTCAAGCCATGTTTATCATAATTCTGGTATTTTCAATACTTTTAGCAGTAAATGCAAATTTTACGTCATTAGACTCCGTTTTTTATGTGGTTTCTGCACTCACATGTACTGGATCCAGTACTCTACCCCTCAGTGCCCAGATAGCATGGGGAGATTATGCCAAGGTGATACTTACAATTGCAATGATAATTGGAGCCGCTGCAGGTTCTACAACAGGTGCATTAAAACTTATAAGAGTAATTACACTGTTTAAAGGAATATATTGGGAAATATTAAGAGTTATAGCCCCTGCAGGATCTGTTATACCCAGAAAAATATCTGGAAAACCTGTGACAGATGTAGAAATTAGAGAAGCAGGATCCTACACATTCATATATCTTTTTTTCATATTCATCAGCTGGATTGTGCTCATGCAGTATGGATACGGCGGAATTAATTCTTTATTTGAGGTGGCATCAGCTCAAGGAAACGTAGGTCTTTCCACTGGAATTGTATCTTCAACAATGCCTCAAGTTCCGGAAGCTTTCTTGATATTTAACATGTGGATTGGAAGAATTGAAATAATTCCTATACTCGTTCTATTCAGAGAATTTTTAGGCATATATAAAAGACTCTAACCAAATCGAGAATGTAAATAGTTTATTTTATATCCTAAGAAAATTTATTAAAATTTAGATCTTCCCAAAGATATTTTGTATTAAATATATTAAAATAACCATGAAATAAGGTTTATTTCTATTTAAGGAACAATTAATATTTTAATCAGCAATTAGCTATATGAAAATTTCAATAAACCCTTTAATAATTAAATTTATATGCTTTGTCGAAAATCTATAATAAGGTAGAAATGATTGGTCAGCTGAGAAAAAAAGACTTTTTTGTAATATTAGAGCAATTAGGCTTAATAATGATTGGTATTGGTGTAGTGACTTTAACACCGTTAATCGTTTCTTTGATTTATAATGAATCAAATTATCTATCTTTTATAATCCCATCTGGATTTTCAATTTTAGTAGGATACGCCCTCAGGAGATCTCTCAAAGATAGAGGAGGACGAATGGGGCTTAAACATGGTATGATGATAGCTGCCCTTGCTTGGCTATGGGCAGCACTGATCGGCGGCCTTATAATGATGCAGGCCACCCATATTAACTTTTTAAACGCTTATTTTGAAAATATGTCTGCCTGGACTGGAGCTGGAATGAGTATATTCTCCAATGTTGAAATACTTCCCAAATCAATTCTCTTTTTAAGAAGTATGGAACAGTGGGTCGGCGGCTTAGGAGTTGTAATTGTAGTTATTGGAATATTAATAAGGCCCGGAACTGCTGCAGCAAGATTATACAAATCCGAAGCTAGGGAAGAAAAGATAAGACCTAGCATTGTCAACACTGTAAAAACTATATGGTGGATATACTTATTTTATACTGCAATTGGAATCATCATGTTCGTAATAGTAGGAATGCCCCTCTTTGACGCTATAAATCAGACTATGACCTGTATAGCTACCGGAGGAATGTCAATTAAAAATGACGGCATTGGTGCATATAATAGTATCCCTATTGACATAGTGGCCATGATTATAATGATTTTAGGGGCTATAAGCTTCCTGGTGCATTATAGAGCTTTAAAAGGTAATGTAAAATTTTTACTGCGAGATATTCAATTCCAAGCTTTGATGCTTTTTGTATTTTTATTTTCCGTACTCATAATTTTAAATGCACATCTCAGTTCCATAGATGCTGTTTTCACTGTGGTGTCTGCCATAACAACTACTGGTTTAAATATTCAACCCACCAGCACGATGATGGTATGGCCACAGTATGTTAAAATAATGATTATAGCCCTAATGCTCCTTGGAGGTTCAGCTGGTTCTACTGTAGGTGCTATAAAACTTATAAGGATAATTACAATCCTAAAAGGAGCCTACTGGGAAATTGTTAAGATAGTAGCCCCTGCAGGATCTGTTATACCCCGAAAAATATCAGGAAAACCAGTGACAGACACAGAAATTAAAGAAGCAGGATATTTTATAATACTTTACCTTATTTTTATATTTATAACATGGACCGTACTTGTACAGTACGGATATGATGCTTTAAATTCTTTATTCGAAGTTAGTTCTATTCAAGGATGTGTTGGGCTTTCAATGGGCATAGTATCTGCAACAATGCCTCAAATTCCTCAGGCTTTTATGATATTTAACATGTGGATTGGAAGACTTGAAATAATTCCAGTACTCGTACTAATAAGGGCGTTAATAGCCACAGCTAAAAAATTTTAATCCAATTGAACATAATGTCCCTATTTAAGTCTCATTTTACAAAAAATGGAATATACAAATCAAATTTAATAGACACTCATTGTAAATAATACATAAAATAAAATAGTTAATATGAAGGGTAATGAGAAATCTAAAGATCAGAAAAAAATGGAAAGACGAACTGCAGTCCAAATAATAATTGCCTGCATTATTATCTTCATAATTGTCGTCATAATAGGTTATCTGCTGCGTGCAGGGGCAATGTACAAATAATTCAAAACAGGTATCAATTTACAGTATGATCATTTAAATAAATTATAATAATATGTTTATTTAAACTATTACCCACTTATTATAATCCCATTATAATTTATACCTCTTATTCTAGTAAAACTATAGAAATACTAGTTTTAGAGCCCTATAAATCAAAAAAAATATTAATATAATCTTATATAATATAGGACATGAACCAGGCTATTGATGCCCAGGAAGCAAAGGACATTAAAGCTTCAGAACTTATAGAAAAGTTATCATCAAGTCCCAGCGGTCTCTCATCAAAAGAAGCGCAAAAAAGGTACCAAGAATACGGCTATAATGAGATCGTTGAAGAACAGGTAAATCCTGTTATAAAATTTTTAAAGTTTTTCTGGGGACCAATTCCATGGATGATTGAGATCGCGCTTATTATATCACTTTTAATCCAGCACTGGGAAGAATTTACAGTTATACTAATTTTACTGCTTATAAACGGGTGTGTAGGGTTTTATCAGGAATATAAAGCAGATAACGCCATTGACCTTTTAAAAGAAAAATTAGCATACCACGTACATGTTTTAAGAGATGGAAAATGGCTTGAACTTCCATCAAGGGAAACTGTACCTGGAGATATAATAAGAGTACACATCGGCGATATCATTCCTGCAGATATTAAACTCATTAAAGGAGCTTATATTACCGTAGATGAATCTGCTTTAACTGGAGAATCATTACCTGTTGACAAAAGCGTTGAAGATATCGCATATTCCGGTTCAGTTATACATAAAGGGGAAATGCTTGGAATTGTAATTGCAACTGGAATGGGCACCTATTTTGGCAAAGCTGCAGAACTCATAGCAGGAGTCACACCTAAAAGTCATTTAGAAGAGGCAGTTGTAAAAATAGGAGATTATCTTATTGTATTAGACATTTTAATGGTTTCATTTATTTTTATTGCGGGTTTATTCCGCCATCAGAGTTTCTTCGATATTTTGGGATTTTCACTGGTTCTGACCATTGCTTCCATACCAGTAGCCCAGCCTGCAGTGCTTTCTGTTACCATGACAGTAGGTGCTATGGCCCTTGCAAAAAAGAAAGCCATAGTGAGTAAATTAACATCAATAGAAGAAATGGCCGGTATGGATGTACTGTTTTCAGATAAAACAGGAACTTTAACCAAAAACCAGATTGTAATTGCGGAAATATCCCCCTATGACCATTACGCTAAAGAAGATGTGTTATTTTATGCAGGTTTAGCATCTGCAAAAAACGGAGATCCTATTGATAAAGCAATATTTGATAAAATTGAAGAGTCAGAAGCTTTGTCAAAGAAAATAGAAGAATACAAAACACTTAAATTCAACCCGTTTGATCCAGTATGTAAAAGTACTGAGGCAGAAATAGAATATAAAGACGAGTATAAATTTAGCGTGTCAAAAGGGGCCCCTCAAGTAATTCTTTCACGTTTATCAGACGGTGATACAGAAAAAAATGTGTGCGGACTTGTAGATCTTTATGCAGAAAGAGGCTACAGAGCATTAGGTGTTGCAAAAACAGATAAAGAGAATGAATGGGAATTTATAGGCCTAATTACATTATATGATGCCCCAAGAAAAACATCTAAGGGTACTATTGCCCAGGCTAAAGCTCTTGGAATCGACGTTAAAATGGTCACTGGAGACCATATTGCAATTGCAAAACAAACTGCCAAAGAAATCGGATTAGGAACCAATATAGAATTACCCTCATCATTTTTAGATAAACATGGAGCTGAAGCAGAAGAAATAGTAGAAAACGCCAGCGGATTTGCGGAGGTATTTCCAGAACATAAATATAAACTGGTTGAACTCCTGCAGGAGAAGGGAAAAATCGTAGGTATGACTGGAGACGGTGTTAATGATGCCCCTGCACTTAAAAAAGCTGATGCAGGGATTGCAGTTGCAAGTGCAGTTGATGCAGCTAAATCTGCCGCAGATATTGTGTTTACAAAACCTGGGCTTTCAGTTATAATTAACGCGATTACAGAAAGCTACAAAATATTCCACAGGATGAAAAGCTACTCTATTTACAGGGTAGCTGAAACAATAAGAATACTTATTTTTACAGCCACGGTTATCCTGATTTTTAATGTTTATCCAGTTACTGCGCTAATGCTGGTTTTAATAGCACTTCTAGATGATATTCCAGTAATGACCATCGCTTATGATAGAACTGAAAAGGTAAATAACCCCCAAAGATGGAATATGTATCAAGTTTTAGGCATGTCAACCTTTTTGGGAATATTAGGAGTTTTATCATCATTAATTCTATTTTTCATTGGAATAGACATTTTTAAGCTTGATATAGCTGTGTTACAGTCAATTATATTTTTGAAATTAGTAGTAGCAGGGCACCTTACCATGTTTGTAACCCGTAACACTGGACACTTCTGGTCAGTAAAACCAAGCGGCATCTTTTTCTGGTCAGTTATACTAACAGATGTCTTTGCAACTGTATTGGTAGTATCTGGCGTGTTTTTGGCGCCTATTGGCTGGGAATTAGCAGCATTTATATGGATTTACTCATTAATCGCGTTCTTGATAGAAGACTATCTTAAAATTTATTTTGCCAGAGTACTCGATCATACCGGTATAAAATATTTTCAAAAGTAGCTCGCATAATCCTTAATTTATGGAATTAATCCCCAAATTTCAGAGTTTCATATTTTAAATATCTGCTCAACTCACACTAATTTTATAAATTTTTTTTACAGTGCCCAAAAATCCCAACTAACCTCTCAAAATTTACAATAAATCAATTCAGTATTACTCTAATTAAGAAATTGATAAGATGTATTACAACATCATATGTCTTTAATTCATTTATTAAGTATATTTTAAGCATATACCCCTATTTTATGCCTAATTTTGTAAAAAAAAGATTTTTAATCCCTGAATTTAACATGTCGGAAGATATCGGAAGATAAAGTTTATATATAACATTGGTCAAATTACATGAATCGGTATAAAAAAAATTAGTAAAAGGTTATATAACCTGTATAATCTTAAAGTAAAGTTTATTGACTACATTTAAGTGAAATAAAATTCAATTTCAAAACTATAACTGCTTTAAACATTTTTTTAAATGTTTTAAACGATAAATATTGATAGGGTGTATTTATGTATGTAGTAATAATGGGCGGAGGACGAGTAGGTCTTAACCTGGCCTCAAAACTAATTGATAATGGTAACGATGTTACTATAATTGAAAAAAGTGAAGAATTATGTAATAATGCTGCGACGGAACTAGATGCACTGGTTATCTGCGGTAATGGTACCAATAAAAAAATTCTTGAAGAAGCCAACGTTGGGGATGCAGATGTTTTTGTTGCAGCCACAGGGAATGACGACGCTAATTTGTTATCAAGTATTCTTGTAAGGGACTATAATATAGAAAAAATTATAGCAAGGGTAAGCGATATATCACATGAGGAAGCATTTCAAAAAGTTGGTATCAATTTTGTTGTAAGTCCCGAACTTACTGCAGCAAGTTATCTTGAGAAAGTGATAACAAGGCCCAACATAGCCGATCTAATCGTACTTGGAAAGGGAAATGCAGAAATGATAAACATTACCGTGAAAAACAAAAAGGTAATTGGTAAAGAAATCAGAGAAGTGAGTCCCACAGATGATTATATAATTGCCGCAGTTCATAATAATGGCAACATAATTATTCCAAAGGAAAATATGGTTTTATGTGAAAATAACCTTATTTCCGTACTTGTTAAGGCAAACGCCGTGAAAAAAGTTACGCAGATGTTTACAACATAGGCCGTGATTAAATGCAAAGGGTTCATAGGTTGAGTAGGAGAGAAGTTAAAACTATCCTGCATTACACAGGAGATGTGTGCCTGCTTCTTGGAGCTGCAATGCTAGTTCCTATTTTAGTTTCCATTATTTATAATGAGCCCCGATATATAGTTCCTTTTCTATCTTCAGCTGCTGTAAGCGCAGTTATTGGTTTTGCTTTTGTTAAATTATTTAAAGCAGAAATAAAAATGACCCTTAAAAGTGCAATGGTTTTTTCAACTATAATATGGTTGATTGCATGTGCACTTGGTGCATTGCCCTACTATTTTTCAGGAGAGTTATCTTATCTTAATGCTTATTTTGAAGCCATGTCTGGATTTACAACAACTGGTTTCAGCATGTTTTCAAATATAGATGCTATTTCTTATACAATTAACTTTTGGAGAGCTTTTACCCAGTGGATTGGGGGCCTTGGTATCATATTCCTTCTTTTAGCCATTTTCAGATCTACAGGTGTTGATGTAATGCGTCTTTATTTTGCAGAAGGTAGGGAAGAACGTTTAAGGCCAAGTATCAAACATTCCACACAAATCGTAGTTTACATATACGTATTTCTTACTGCAGTTTCCATAATTCTCTTTTTAATTGCCGGAATGCCCATTTTTGACTCTATTTTCCATGCATTTACTGCTCTGTCTACTGGTGGATTCGGAATGCATAATACAAGTCTTTTATTCTACAACAGCATTTGGATAGAAATAGCAGCTATGATTGTAATGATGTTTGGTGCTACAAATTTTGCCCTGCACTATACAGTTTTAAAAGGAAACTGGAAAGAGTACTTCAGAGATATAGAAACAAAGGTGGCATTTTCACTTATTGCAGTTTCAACAATTCTTGTAACATTTGTACTGTATAACAATCATGTTTACGGAAATGATTTACTACTCAATTTCAGATTTGCTTTGTTCCAGATGGTTTCTGCCATTACCACAACAGGACTGCAAACAGCGTTTTATCCAGACATATTAAGCAAATGGATTGGTCTTGGTACTTTTCTCCTCACCATAATCATGATAATTGGTGCGGGTTCATTATCTACTGGTGGGGGTATCAAATGGCTCAGAGTTGGCGTACTTTTAAAAGGAATATCCTGGCAGGTTAAATCATTTATACTGCCAGGTAAAGCTGTAATTGCCAAAAAAGTTCATCATGTTACAGAATTAAAGATTACCGATGACGTTTTAAGGATAACAGGAGCATTCGTATTTACATACCTTGTAATATACATAATAAGTGTAATTATAACCCTTATCTATTATTCTGATGTATCCCGAGTCATATTCGAAGTAGCATCTGCTTTAAGTAATGTTGGACTTTCAAGTGGGATTATGACGCCAGATTCTCCTGTACTTGTAAAAATAGTTTTCATTATAGATTTCTGGGTAGGTAGACTCGAGATATGGCCAGTGTTGCTCCTTATAGCGATTGCTATCAACAATGTGGTCAGAAGATAAGAGGTAATTTAAAATTCAATATTTTTATTTCGCCAGAAATCAGTATCCGGGTTAAATCAATAGGTTCAATCCTATTTAAAGTGAAAATTAAGAATTTTCAAATATAATATTCAATATTTTCTTTTTATCATTTAAATTATCAAAAACAAAATCTGCACCTGAATTTTTAAGCTCTTCCTTTGAATATCTGCCTG
>JAEYQZ010000199.1 GCA_023409695.1 Methanobacteriota archaeon
AATAAAATTAAAATCAAACATTCAAATTACGCCTCATCCTTATTAAACTCTTTAATTCTCTGGTTTGGGTTATTATTGAACAGACCTCCATGGTAAGTTATCACATTCTCAACATCATATTTTTCAAACTTTTTAAGTGAATTTATGGCTGTTTTCGCGTCTTCTTCAGTTAGAAGTAATTTATTTGGTCCAATAAGCTGCCCATCCATGATATTCATTGCATCTCCTACTATGAGGGTTTTACTTGCCTTATGGTACAAGCAGATATGCCCTGGTGTGTGGCCCGGAGTGTGGATGACTATAATTCCTCCGCAGTCTGCGAGCTCTTCTCCATCTTCTAAAGTGATATCAACGAGTACTGATATGTTTTCAAGCATATCTAAAACTTTTTTCTGCTCCTCTTCAGGTAAAGCATTTATACGTTCCATGAAATTAGAATTTATTCTTACCAGCTTTTTCTCGCCCTGAATATATGGCTTATCTTCTTCATGCGCAAGGACTTTAACCTCATTTAATTCATTGAGAATGCTTTTAATACTCCCAATATGGTCAATATCCTGGTGAGTAACTATAATTTTATTGAGCCTTTCAAAAGGCACACCTATATTCCCCATTGCATTTCTAATTTCAGATAAACTACCTGCTATTCCTGCATCAACCAGAATAACAGTATCTTTGTCCCATATAAGAGTTGGATAGATTATACTTTCATTTCCTATAACCTTCACAGGTAATTCTATCATTTCTATCCCATCTGCTATTTTCACTTGTATCACTCCTTAAAATGCATTAAAATTAAATTTAAGTACTAATCTTGACTATCTAAGTCTCCCAGTATTTTAAGCGCATAATCTCTCATTACATCCCCTTTAAAGATTATAAGCTTCTGATTTTTGTCTCTTCCAAACACAACCAAACTGTCTCCAGGCTTAATATCAAATCTATCTCTAGCTTCCTTAGGAATAACGATTTGTCCACGTTCGCCCACTTTAACACTGCCCCAGAAGTGCTGATCTTTATAAGTTCCCATGATTATATTCTCCTTTACTTTACATGGATTACATTTGACATTAATACATGTTTGATCATGTATTTCATACAATTCATATTTAAACTTTGCTGAGATAACATAGGAGTTTAACAAATAAAAAAAATTAAGAAAAAAGCGTAGAAAAACTAAAAAACCATTGGAATATTAAAAATAGCATTTAAAAATGAAATTAACGTTAATCCTGACTATCTAAGTCTTCCAGTATTTTAAGCGCGAACTCCCTCATCACATTTTCTTTTAAAATTACAAGTTTTTGATTTTTGTCTCTTCCAAAGACTACCAAACTATCTCCGGGTTTAATATCAAATTTGTCTCTGGCTTCTTTAGGAATAACGATTTGTCCACGTTCGCCCACTTTAACACTGCCAAAAAAATGATTATCTTTATAACTTCCCATAATAAGTTCCTCCATCATTTCACAATAGTAATACTTATCATACAATTCATATCCAAACAACTATATTACATAATCCATATTTAAATTTTGTGGAAATATTAAGATTAGTATGATTTAAACAGGTATATTTTAATCTAATTAATGATTCTTTCTTTAAAAAAATACAGAATACAACCAAAAGAATTGATGGTCTTGAACATAATATATCTGCTGAAAATATTAAAAAACAATATACTTATAAAGCTTGAGCTATGATAATGATGTAAAAGTATAAAAGCCCCAAATTCCAATAAGAGCATTAATTAGTAGAAACAATAAACTTTTGGAAATGAATACATGGAATACGAAAATACCCAAAAATTAAAAGAAAAACTTTTAAACGATCATGAAGGGATTGTCCTTGAGGATTTAATAGATGGAAACGAAATTGCTACAGATAGCGGTACCTGTTATGATATAGAAAATAAATCTACGCTTAAATTTAATACATTAAATGAAGAAAAAGCAAGAGAAAAAATTCTATCAGATTTAAAATTATTAAGTGGAATTGGAGCATCAAGGGAACTAAAATTACAGAGTGAAGGGTACAAAACTATTGAAGACCTTGTGGAACATGAAAGATTTGGTAAGGAAGCATCTAATTTATTAAAGATCGTTAACGAGTGCAACAAATGTGATATATCTGATAGAATTTCAGAATGTTACCCAAAATCTCATCCTATGTCTCTATTTTCATCCAGTTTCTCTAACGATGAAGATTTTATCTTTTTAGATATAGAAACTCTAGGTTTTTCTAATGTCCCCATAATCCTTTTGGGGATTGCAAAAGTTCATGGAAATGAAATATGCGTAAATCAGTATTTATCAAGGAGTGTAGGTGAAGAAAACGCGGTTTTAGAGGCATTCTCATCTCATGTTGAAGGTGAAAGCGTATTTGTAACATTTAATGGACAAACATTCGATATACCTTATATTCGAAACAGAATGAGATATTTCAACATTAAACATAATTTAGATAAGCCCCACTTTGATTTGCTTCACTTTTCACGGCGTACTTGGAGTGATGAACTACCAAACTGCCAGTTAACAACGATTGAAAATCATTTATTTGGCATAGAACGGATAGATGATGTTCCTAGTGGTTTAGTGCCTGCATTTTATAAGACTTACATTAAAACTCAAAATATTGGACCTTTAGTTCCAATAATTGAGCACAACAGACAGGATATAATTACTTTAGCATTGATCTTCTCAAGACTGCATGATGAATATTCCTTATATTAACTTTAAGTTAGAGATTCTGAAGTATTTAATAGAACAAGTCATAAATCAAGTCATATTTAAATAAAATAACATTAAAAGTATAATTATTACAAAATTATACTAAACGTATTTATATCACGCGCTGATCTCAGTCACGGAGGCGAAATATGAATAGTAAACCTATCAAAATTTTATTAATAGAAGATAACAGAGAAGATGCCATAATCATACGGGAAATGTTAAAAGAAACAGTAAATATCTCGTTTGAATTGAAGCATGTTGATCGGCTTAAAGCTGGCTTTGAAAGTCTTTTTAATGACACATTTGATGTATTACTCCTTGATTTAAATCTGCCTGACAGCTGGGGATTCGATACATTTATCAGAACTTATGATCAAACCCCAGAGCTACCTATAGTAATTATGAGCGGATTTGATGATGAAGATGTTGCTGTTAAGGCGGTTCGTGAGGGTGCGCAGGATTATCTGATTAAAGGACAGATTGATGGGCGATTACTGGCTCGTTCAATTTCTTATGCAATTGAGCGTAAAGAAACTGAAAAAGAATTAATGAAAAGCCATAAGGATCTTAGAGAATTAATTGAATGGCATGAAAAAGAACTGCTTGATACAGAAAGGAAACTGCATGAAGAAATTGAAGAACGGGAAAAAGTTGAAAATAAGTTAATTGACGCACTCAAAACTGCCGAAACAGAAAGGTCAAAATTAAATACTCTGATCCATAATTTACCTGTTGGAATTTTGATTGTAGAAGCCTCCTCAGGTAAACTTCTTATTAAAAATAAAAAATTAGAGGATATCTGGGATGATTGTCTGGAGATAGAAGAACTTGCAGAATACTGCTATTATAATTGCTCCCATGCTGATGGAAGACCTTATGAACTTGAAGAATGGCCATTAACACGTTCTATTACAAACGGCGAAGAAATTGAAGATGAAAAGATCATTATTTCAAAAGAAGATGGTACAAAGAGCGTTATAATTAGTAGTTCTATACCTATACGAGATAATGACGGCCAGATAGTCATGGGAATCTCTATTTTCTCAGATATTGATTAATTTAACTTTACTTATTTTTTATGGGCCGTAGGATATCTAGACCTTGAAAAATTAGAAACTCTATGGCTGAGTAATTTCTAAAATTAGTCAAGTATATCTAGATACCCCATTTAATTTTTGTAATTTTCAACCCTTAAAATTTTTTAAATTAAAAAAATTTTGGGGCATGCAAAAATTCTGTGAATTTTTGCGGCCACAAAACTAAGGGTTTTGTGGGCACCAAACATTTTATATTTGATTGTATAAAAAAATTCTTACTTTATACAATTAAAGTATTAAGTAATTTAAAAAAATAAATAAATTTTATGTATTAATAACCTCCACTTATCCTAATTTATTAAGGGACGCTTCAGTAAAAGCAGGAATATCATTAGGTCCACGACTTGATATTATATTGCCGTCTTCAACAACTTCTTCGTTTACAAACTCGGCTCCAGCATTTTTAATATCCTGAACAATAGATTTCCATCCAGCTACTTTTCGCCCTTCAATAACCTGAGCTGTAATTAAAAGCTGAGGGGCATGGCAGATTGCAAAAACAGGCTTATCACTTTTAACGAATTCTTTTACAAATTCAACTACATTTTCATCTTCTCTTAGCTTATCTGGAGAACATCCGCCAGGAATAAATATTGCATCAAAATCGTTTACTGATACATCTCCTGCAGATTTTTCAACTGTGACTTTAGCTTTTCCTTCCTTTCCGTTTACAGTCTGTCCTCCTTTTAATCCAATATGGGTTAATTCATGTCCTGATTTTTTAAATGCTTTTGAAGGCTCACTATATTCCACATCTTCAAAGTTTGGTCCCACTAAAACTCCTATCTTACTCATCCCGTTCATTCCTCCTGTTTAAGATATTTTAAAATGTAATTCCTATTAGTATTATTAATTCTATAATTAATGTTATTAAAATAAATCGCGGCTTTAAAAAGATGGAATTAGTTTTATAATTAGAACTCTGCAAATATGTTCAAAACAGATTAATATTCAAAATTAAATTGATTTAAGGCATAGATCCAATATAAACAGGTGCGGTATATGTAGTACTAAGATCTATGCCCTAAATTGTCATCTGAGCAACTAGTTGTTTAAAATTTAATGTGGAGCAATAATATTAATATAATATTATCACTCCTATGAAGCACACTAACTATAAAACCAACTATGTTCAATTATAATGTAAACGTTTAATTATTTAAACTTTGTTATATTGATATGTAAATTGGTATAAATCATCAGGGAATATTAAATCAACTTCATAAATTGGGGTCTTAAATGTGTCTTTGAATAAAATTAGATGGGGTCTTGAGTATTTGTATTTTTATATCATCCGACATGCAAAGATATATAAGTCAGGAGGATCTACTATCTAACTGTATCATAAAAAGTTCCATTTGGTCACTAGTCCCCAGATAGTGACCAATACCTATTATTTTCAAATGACTACTCAGTCCACTCCTTGCACACAATATGATACAGTACCTTGTATGTATTCCCTAAAAAAAGAGCTTGTAAGTTATCCTGAAATGCAGGATAACTAAAAGTGCTCTTTTTAATCAATATATTAAATTTTTTTTGATTATGTATCCATTCATATATTGAAGAGACTGATTTATGGGATTTAAAAAGCTTTAATAAATTATTTCATCCTTAACTAGTGCTGCTTTCATGATATAAAATCTACATCTGCTATTCTATCTTTCAAAACAAACAAAAATTTTGGGACATGTTCACAACCTAAAATTGAGGCAGATATATCCCAAAATGAGACAAAACTAAAGATATTCCAGCATAGCCAAATAAAAATATCAGACTGAAGTAAATGGTGGTTACACTGGTCAATAAATATCCTGCTAAAATGAAGTAACCATCATGTTCAAGAATTCCCAGAACTAAAAAAAAGATCGAATATCCAGGTAAACTGTCTGTTAATGGTACAGGTAAAGGAAGCATGAGTAAAAACGAAGTAAATACCATTAGAGAAAGATTAAACCGGCTTATTGCAGGGCCTTCACTCAATACTAAAAAACGAGGCTTAATATACTTCTCTACTTTTCCTAAAGCTGCCATGGTTCCATTTAATATCTTTAGAAGAGTTTCCTTAGGCAGCACATATTCCATAATAAATTTAGGTATTAGATACCTGTTAAAAATCCTGCTTATTCCAATAAACATAATTCCAAGCCCAAAAGGTATACTAGATCCTGGAATGGATACTGGGATTAAAAAAGGAGTTGCCAGAATTAAACATATGATCAAACCCCCTCGATCACCCATCAACTCAAGGAAATCTCTTATATTTATACCCTCATCAGGGATTTTAGAAGATATGCCTTCCAATGATATAGAAAAACATTCGTTAGATTTAGTTTCAGACAAATAGCAGCCCTCATAGTGTTGTTTATTAATTATAAAATATATTCTATCATCAATTAATTCTAATATTTAAATAAAATGCTAATTTTTTCAGATGTTTAATAAAATTTCTTATTTTTCTTTTTAAAATACAGCTATTATTATAATACATCAAAAAGAATTTAAATTTTTAGGTATATAAATATTAAAAAGGAGGTTGATGTTATGAATGTATTTATTGTTTTTGCACACCCTGAGCCAAATTCTTTAAATGGAGTTATAAAAGATTTAGCAGCCAAAACATTACGAGATAATGGGCATGAAGTTAAAATATCAGATTTATATGGGATGCGCTTTAAAGCAGTCCTTGATCAAAGCGATTTTTCACAAAGGCAAAATAGTGAACAGTTTAACCCAATGATGGAGCAGATGAATGCAGTTGGAACTGGATCAGTTTCTCAGGATATTAAAGACGAAGTAGAGAAAATAAAATGGGCAGATATGATAATTTTCCAGTTTCCAGTATGGTGGAGCTCACCACCTGCTATCTTAAAAGGTTGGTTTGACAGGGTATTCTTACCAGGAGTTGTTCACAACATAGCAGAAGGGAAATTATATGATACTGGCCTACTTAAAGGTAAAAAAGCAATGTTATCATTTACAACTGGTGCAACTAGAGATGTATATTCTTCCGAAGGCCCTCATGGAGATTTAGACGAGATTTTTAAATTTATAACTCATAATATCCTTGAATTAACTGGCCTAGAGGTACTTCCTTCTACGGGCATATACGGCCCTGCAATGATGTCTAAAGAACACGTAAAAGAAGAACTTGAAAAATTCAAAGAAAGAATAAATTCGCTATAACTATTTAAGCATTGAAAATAAACAGTTACCCAATAAAATTTAAGGAGTGGTATTATGCCTGTAATTACAATAGATGGACCTAAATTAACAAAGGAGCAGAAAGAAGAACTTGTAAAAACTATTGCAGAAGATGCAAGTAAAATAATGGGATTACCAGTAGAAGCAATGGTAACTATAATAAGAGAAGTTGAGGCAGAAAACGTAGGGACAGGAAATGTTCTATTGTGTAATAGGAAGAGATAATTTTTTAAAATTATTTTAAATTTTAATTTTTATAATAATCATCTAAGCATATTCAAAAATATAATAAACAATAAATAAGAAGTATTATTTATTGAACTAATTTTCTTCAATTAATAGGATCTTGTTGAATTATTTTGGTGGTATAATGGCCGATAAAAAAATTAAACTTGAAGAAGAATCTCCCCAACATATTTTTGAATTAAAGGTACCGGATGAAGAATTGGTTAAAAAAGCACAAGATTTAGGCTGGGAGAAAGCATCAGAAGGTAATTTAGTTTTATCAAGACAGAATAATACATCAGATTTTTATCTGTATTATGCATTATACAAAGGAGATCAGGAAGGGCTAAAGGGCGATGAATTATTTAGCTTTGCAGGACTTATAACTAGATTTATTACAGGTAAATCTGTTTATTTAACAAAAAATTTAGATAAAGAAGAACATGAAATTGAAAATAGCCTTTCAAAGTCATATCAATTGCTCGTAGATCAATATAACACTCCAGGATCAAATATAACTCCCCTTACAATTGCAAGACAGATTTTAGCAGAATGTATTGAAGAATATAAACATCCGTCGATATAAACTCTGATCTGTGGAAATATACAATGTTAACTTAAAAATTTCCATGATAATATCTAGAGAAATTATTATGGGATATTTATTAAAATTTTAGAGTATATTCCGGTTACAAACGCTTATTAAAAAATCTAAAATTCTTTTAAAAATCTAAAATAGCATAACTATATATACCCATAAATCAAACTGTATTACAGGCCATTTTTATGGCTGTATTTAGGATGTGATGAATTGTTTAATAATAATTACGGAAGAGATAATTACTCAAATAGAGGAAATTCTTCTCCTTTAAACGAAGGCGAAGAGTACGATGTTAAAATAGAAGATGTTGG
>JAEYQZ010000236.1 GCA_023409695.1 Methanobacteriota archaeon
TTACAAACAAAATTAAAGAAAAATGGTGGATTATAACCTTATTCAGTATATTCATATTCTCATTTATACTGGATATGTATGTATTAACACGCTATAGCTTATCTTACGGGATGGACGGCCCTTTTTATGATCTTCAAGTTTTAAATATACTTAAAACAGGCCTTCCTGCCAGTAATGATCCTCCACTAGTTTACTATATACTTACTCCATTTGTACTGGTAAGTGGAAATTCTTTCTTGGGAATAAAAATTGGGATGGCTCTAGTTGGGTCACTTATGGCATTTCCTGCATTTCTACTTACAGAGATGTTTAGTGAAAAGCTTAATATAGAATCTAAGATCCCTGCCCTTCTGAGTGCATTTCTGATAACCGTAAACATATTTTACTTTCAGCTGATTGGAGATTTCATGCAAAATTTAGTGGGCGTATTCTTCCTGCTCCTTTTAATATATTTTACAGTTAAATGGATGCAAAATCCAGAAGAATGGAAAAAATATGGAACTCTGGCGATTGCAATTCTTCTATGTAACATATTTACACATATTTATACAGGAATACTTGCAGTCATTCTGTTTGTTTCTCTTTTACTGTTTAACTGGATTTTAATATCTTATAAAACAGGTAAAGTTGAAATGAAAGGTTTAAAAATATTGGGAATAGTTAGTATTTTAGTTATAGGGGGATTAGCAGTTTTATTTTCTGTATACCCCTATATGTTCTCTAAATTCACTACTGTGCTTTCATTCCTGAATAATTCGTCTACACTCAGTTCAAATTTGGCTGGAGGAAATTTCGTCAACCCAATAATATTTTTAACAGTTCCTTTCATTTTAGGAGTGCTTGTTACCATATATGTCCTTTATAATGGGATTAAAGAAAAAATAGATGTAAAAAGAAAGGTGGTAAGTAGAAGGACACTTTTAGCATGGGTTTATTTGATAATGACAGTTGTTTTAATTAGCTTGGTTGTGGCACCTTCGGTAGATTCCCAGTATAAAAGCAGGTTTATAGAACTGGCATTTGTTCCAATCGCCTTGATGGTACCATTGGGATTAAAATTCATTGAAAACTGGCTGTCAAAAAGATACCCTTCTAAAAAAAGGCTAAAATTAGGATTAATAAGTTTAATGGCAGTTTTATTTGCCATATCCAGTTTTTATACTGCTACTGGAGAATTTTCAAGTATGGGGCCAAGTATCACTTCTGACCAGTATAATGATCTGATTTCTCTTAAAGAGAATCTTACATCTAATAATATCGACACAAATGGTATAATATTGGTCAATGATTATCATACAGGTTACTGGGTAGAATATGTACTTGGAATGCAGGTAGAAACAGGGAACCTGAGTGAAATACAGAAAGAATATCCAAATCGAAGCATATATGCGGTTACTTTGACGCAAAATAGCCAATCTCAATTAAAAGGAAGTTCAGAATATTCATGGAATCCACTGCTTCCTTATTCATTCCCCTTTGGGGGATGGAATTTAGGTAATTCATTTAATTCAACTGGTGGCCAAAAACAGTTTTCACAGAATATGTCTGCTTCTCCTCCAGGAGATTTAGGAAATGCAACTGGACAAAACAGATCTGGTACTCCTCCAAGCGGTTTAGGAATTAGGGGACAAAATAATGGAAATTCTCCATTTAACGTTACTGGAGCTGGTCCAAATAATGGAGGTTCATCTGCAGGTATGTCAGATCAAAACTTAAACCAGATAATATCTAATTATGGGACCTTAATTTTCAGTGGAAGTAATTTTAAGATATATAGAATATCTTAAAATTCCATATTCAACCCTTAAAATCTTCTATTTTGATGATTTCACATCAGATAAAAATAAACTAAATTTTTTAACAGATGTAGTCTGTAAAATGAAGCTTGAGAAAATACTACTTTTTATGCGGAAATAAAGCTAATATCAATTCTATATTCTCATATCTAAAATTAACTGATAAATTTCTATTAAACTTATTTTTTAATTCCTTTTAAATTAGAAGTTAATATTTTTTAAAATTAGCATGCTAAAATATAATTAATTCTAAATTAAAATAAAAAATTGTCTTGCCTCTCTTTATTGGAGGTGACCCGCCCACTGTGCAATATAATCTTCTATGAGCGAAAGGGGATTCAAAGAGGCTTAGCCTCACATAGAAGATATTAAGCGACATATTTGGATACTTGCAGGTGCCCGCCAACCTGCAATTAATATTCTGTTTTTAATTTTTCTTGATATCACCTGTAACTGGTTCATTATTTTATATTGAGAGGCTTCAGTATATGGAAAGATGGTGAGATGATTTAACCCCTCAATATATGTAATTATACTTTTGACTTATTTTATCCCGATTTTTAATAATTCGGTTTATGTAATTCACGTTTTAATGTTGGAGGGCTAAATTTAAGTATTTATTCCAGATTTATACCCAAATCTATACCAAATGTTTCTGTGAAAAGAAGTTTATCAAATATTAATTTTCGCTCATGTCTGAAGTATTGTGCAAATATTATTATTTAAATTATTATGTAATTTTTGAGTAAATAATGGAATTTTAAAACAATTTAAACTTAAATTAACCAACAATGAAGTGTAAACCATACACAGGATAAGGGACATGGGCGTTTAAGTAATATTTAAAAAGATAATTTTTGATTATAATTTAACAAATGATATTAACTGATTTTTTTAGTTAAATTTAAAAAAGAAATGATTTTTGAGCGTAATCCTATCAAAATACTGATTTTTAGGCAATATCTAAAAAGAAGAAAGAATATTTAATTATAATCCAAAAAGGAGTAAAATAAGTTTAATCCAATGTAATCTTTAAAAGAACTGATAGAGCTATAAGCTGGATTACATTAATGGAAGATAACGGGAATTGAGGCCGGTCTATATCAAAACCATGTTGGCCCATGCCCATAACCAGATTTAGAATTAAAAATCCTGTGGATACAACGTTTTGAATTAGTAATAGTGAAGCAAATACTAAAAGGCCCATGGTAAATTTGGATTTTAGCTGCCTGTAATTTTTCATGTAGATATAAATCAGCGCTATTAATAAGCAGATATTTGCAATTCCAACTACAATAGATAAATATGAGGTTCCTATACCTCCGATATCAATTCCATTTGGGCCTATATGGAAAGGTCCTAAAGTGATACCGCCATCATGTATGCCGCTATCTATGTGTGGTGCACCATGCCCTATACCAATATCTGGGCTCATATTTGTACCATTTGGTGCATTTGTAAAATGTGGACCAATATCTGTACCGTCTGGCATTGCATTTGTGGAATTTTCTATCATTTTATATCCTCTACTATCTCAATTTTTTGCATTTTAAATATCTACTTTTTCCCAATTTGTTCCCAAATCTCGTTGAAAACATCATAGTTTTTTTCCATATTTTCTGTTAGAAAATACATTTTACCGTATTTTCCTCCTGTGGACTTAATGACGCCGTTGTCTTCTAAAACTTTAATATGGTGCCTTATAGTTTTATAATCAAGCTGCAATTCTTCAGAAAGCTGGTTTGCATTATATGGTCTATCATTTAACGACTTAATTATTTTGGCACGGTTTAATCCACCTTTCATTCCGGCGATTAACCACCACAACAGCTTTTTCATGTAATCACTTATGAGAATTAGGACATTGCTCTATTTATTTTTATGACTTAAAAACCTGATTAATGAAATTATTTTTTTTATATTATCCTCTCAATTGGTACAACCAGAATATCCTTTGCACCTATTTTTTTAAGCCGGTTTACAGTATTAAAGACTTCACGTTCATCTACAACTGCCTGTACTGCTACAATATCCTTGTTTGAAACAACTTGAGAAACAGTTGGTCCTGTAAGCCCAGGCATTGTTTTTTTAACGTCTTCAAGGTGTTCTTTATTGACATTCATCATGACGAGTTTTTTGCCCTCAGCATCTAGAACTCCTTTTATACCTGTTCTTATGGCTTCTATTTTTTCGTTTTTGTCTTTAAAACTTTTTTTATTTGCAATTAGTTTTATGGAGCTTTCAAGCACGGTATCTATGATCTTAAGATGATTCATTTTGAGGGTGGTACCTGTACTTGTGAGATCTGCAACAATGTCAGCAACACCTATAAATGGCGCAATTTCTGTTGACCCGCTTAATTCGACTATTTTAACATTTATGCCCTTATTTTCAAGATATTTTTTTGTTAGATTTGGAAATTCTGTGGCTACAATAGAACCGTCATCTATATCTAATATGTTGTTAATTTGGGAATCTTCAGGTACTGCTAAAACAAGTTTGGCACTTCCAAAATTAAGATCTTCTAAAATTTCAACATCTGCTTCTTTTTCTTCTATTAAATCAAGGCCGGTTATTCCAAGGTCTGCGGCGCCGTCTGCAACAAATTCTGGAATATCTGCAGCCCTTGTAAACATAACGCTTGTATCTTCGTCATATGTTTCTGAGAAAAGCTTTCTATTTGCTGTATCTTTAATACCAATTCCTGCTTTTTCTAAAAGTTTAACTGCAGGATCACTAATTCTTCCTTTTGATGGAAGCGCTATTTTTAACTGCATGTGCCTCCTCCCTGTAAAATTGATTAAATAAGTAGTTTGACATGTACTTTATATATTTTGGATAAAGGTTATTAAAGGCTTTATGCCCAATTTGAAATTAAATACAATAATATTGTCTTATATTGTACAATGTGTACTTTTAAAACTTTGGTAATAGTATGTTGTTAAATGATTTATATCATACAAATTTTATGATAATTTAATACTAATCTATTTTATGCAAAATGTATTTTTAGACTTTAATAAATAATATAATAGATATTTATGTAAATTAATCTAAAATTTAAATATTAACCGGTGGTTCCATGGAAACAACAAGTATTTTAATAGATAACGTTACTATACTGGGCGATGAAATTAAAAAAGGTTCAGTAATCGTAGAAAATGATAAAATTGTAGAAATAACTGAAAAACCAGGCTCATGCAGTGCTGATGAGGTAATAAATGGTGAAAAAAAAGTTCTCATGCCGGGAATTGTAAATACACATACTCACCTTTCAATGACACTTATGAGGGGTCTTGCAGATGACTTACCTCTTGATACCTGGTTGAATGATCATATCTGGCCTGTGGAAGCTAATTTAACAGGAGAATATTGTTATGCAGGGGCATTACTGGCATGTATTGAAATGATAAAGTCTGGAACCACTACCTTTAACGATATGTACTTTTTTATGGATGATGTTGCGAAAGCAGTTGATAATGCTGGTTTAAGGGGCATGATTTCCCATGGAATGATAGACCTTGGGGATGAAGAGAAGAGAAAGGCTGAATTTAAAGAAACCATGAGGATAATAGAAAAATGCCATGATACTGCAGACGGGAGAATAAAAGTCGCATTTGGGCCACATGCACCTTACACATGTTCAACAGAACTTTTAAAAGAAGTAAGAGAAAGAGCAAGTAAATTAGGGCTTAAAATCCACATTCACGTGGCTGAAACTGAATTTGAAGTGGGACAGATAAATGAATCTTATGGTGCAAGGCCATTTGAATATCTTGATGAAATAGGTTTCCTGGCAGACGATGTTATAGCAGCACATGCTGTATGGCTTTCAGATAAAGAGATAGAAATAATTAAAGAGAATGATGTGAAATTATCCCACAACCCTGCAAGTAATATGAAATTAGCATCGGGAATATCTCCAGTTTCTAAATTAATTGAAAGCGGCATAAATGTATCATTGGGAACTGACGGTGCAGCCTCAAATAATAATTTGGATATGTTTGAAGAGATGAAACTGGCGGCACTACTTCAAAAAGTAAACACTGGTGATTCTACAGTGCTTCCGGCAGAAAAGGTACTTCAAATGGCTACAATTGATGGTGCAGCTGCTTTAGGACTTGAAAATGAAATTGGAAGTATTGAAGTTGGGAAAAAAGCTGATCTTGTACTTGTTGATATGAAAACTCCTGCTTTAACTCCATTCAGGCATCCTGTATCTCATGTGGTGTATGCTGCAAACGGCAGTGATGTTAACACTGTAATCTGTAATGGTGAAATATTGATGAGAAATAAGGTGTTAGAGGTGCTTGATGAGACTGAAGTGATTCAGCTTGCTGAAGATGCTGCAGAGGAACTTTTATCAAAAAGCTGATTTATATGAATAAGCTGGTCCTATTTGATATCGACAAAACATTGATAAATAGGTCTATATGCCACCATGTGGCATTTTCCTATGCTTTTAAAAAGATTTATGGAGTTACTGTGGATATCAGCATCATTAATTATGCAGGAATGACTGATCCACAGATAGCAGTTGAAGTTCTTAGATGTGTTGGGCTTGATGAGAATTTAATCAAGGCTAAATTAGATGAATGCATGGAAGCAGTCACTGATTATTTTGAAAAAAATGCACAAAGAGAAGATATCCCTGCTTTAGATGGGGCAAAAGAACTTTTAGATGCACTGGAAAATAAGGTGATTATTGGCCTAATCACTGGTAATTTAGAACCAATTGCCCTAGAAAAGATGAAAAAAGCAGGTTTACGCCGTTATTTTAAAGTAGGGGGATTTGGAAGCGATAACATAAATAGGACCGAGCTGGTTAAAACTGCCATTAAAAGAGCCAGAGATAATTATGATTTCCGAGGCAGTGAAGTTTTTGTTTTTGGAGATACTCCTCGCGATATAAAAGCAGGGTTTGAAGCCGGCGCTAAAAGTATAGGTGTTGCAACAGGCAGATATTCAAAGGAAGAGCTTAAAAATTCAGGTGCAGATTTTGTTTTTGATAATTTAAATGATAAAAAGAAAATATTGAATATTATATTTGAAAATTCTTAATTTTCACTTTAAATAGGATT
>JAEYQZ010000023.1 GCA_023409695.1 Methanobacteriota archaeon
GTCTTAACATGTCCTATAAATTAGCAATTGCAACTAGCGATGGAAAATTTGTAAATCAGCATTTTGGTAGAGCAAATCAGTTTTTAATAGTTGAACTTAAGGATGACGGCAGCTATGAAGTTCTGGAGCCTCAAAAACCTATGGTTTTTGGGTTCAGGAAATGCGTAGCATTTCCTTCAACTTCGAAAAAACACGCCTTCATGCAATCCCTCTGGTGGAAGTACCACTGAGGACACTATAAAAATTATTTCAGACGTTTATGGTGTGCTGGTCAGTCATGTAGGCCGTGGAGCTGGAGATAAACTTATTGCACATGGAATACAGCCTGTAATAATGCCTATGCTAATTGAAGATGCCCTCAAACATTTATGTTTGGGGCATCAAAAACCGTAGGTTTTTGAATGCTATAAAGAAGGTATATGAGTTAATTCAGGAAGAATCATCAGAAGAAAACTCATAAAACACTATTTTTAAATATGTTCCATTTTTGCTTACTTTTTTTAATAGTGGGGGGTGTGGAAACTCTCTCATGATGTGTTGCGATTCAAAGATATTGAATGAACATCAAATAATAGGATGATATAAATGACAGTAAACCCTTGGATTTATTTAATTATAGCTGGATTAATGGAAGTGGGATGGGCAGTTGGGTTGAAATTTACAGAAGGTTTCACCCAATTCATTCCAAGCGTGATTACAGCAGGATTCATGATATTAAGTTTATATATGCTTTCTTTAGCTCTAAAATCCATATCAATTGGAACAGGATACGCAATCTGGACAGGAATAGGGGCTATTGGCACTGCAATTATAGGAATGTTACTTTTAGGAGACTCCAAAGAGATGGGTAGAATTTTATGTATCTTCATTATAATAGCGGGAATTATTGGGCTTAAATTTTTTTCAAATAATTAATATGATCTATTATAATCCTAATTGGTGGATTTAACTGAGGTATAAAATGAAATATGATTTTGACGAGATATGTGATAGGAAAAAGACAGACTGCTACAAATGGGACTTAGTTCAATCTATATTTGGACATGAAGACATTATTCCGATGTGGGTAGCTGATATGGACTTTCCAGTCGCAGAACCCATTGTAGAAGCGCTTAAAAAACGAGCTGAACACCCTTTTTATGGCTATACTCAACCTGGTGAAAGTGTTGTAAATGCTGTGGTTGACCGTATGTGGCGAAAATTCAAATGGAAAATTGAGCCCGAATGGGTAGTTTTTACTCCAGGTGTTGTTCCTGCACTGCATATTGCCATCCGTTCTTTGACTCACCCTGGAGATGAAATCATACTTCAAGAACCCGTGTATCATCCATTTTTCCCTGCAGTTAAGGGAAGCGGATGTCAAATAGTAAATAATGGTCTTAAATTGATCAATGGCCGTTATGAAATGGATTTTGAAGATCTGGAAAGAAAATTTAAGCCAAAAACTGGACGTTTATTGAGTCCTGGACGTATAAAGGCTATCGTATTTTGTAATCCTCATAATCCTGTAGGACGTCTGTGGACACGAGAAGAAATAGTCAGAATGGGAGAAATTGTAATTGGAAATGGGGGAACTGTCATTTCAGATGAAATTCACTGCGAAATACTTTTTAAGGGCCATAAACATACTCCATTTGCTTCTATATCAAAAGAATTTGAGCAGAATTCTATAGTTTGCATGTCGCCAAGTAAAACATTCAATCTGGCGGGTTTAGAAGTTTCTTCTATTATTATTCCCAATAAGAAGCTCCGTGAAAACTTTATAAATATACAATCAGGTATTGTGCCTAATCCTAATTTGTTTGGCTATGCTGGGCTTGAAGCGGCTTATAATTTAGGGGATGAATGGTTAGATCAGGTTTTAGATTATTTACAGGATAACCTTGATTTTTTACAGGATTATATTGCAAGATGGATTCCCGATATAAAAGTCATTCAACCACAGGGAACATACCTTATCTGGTTAGACTGCCGTGAGTTAGGTATGGATAAACTGGCCATTCGAAGTTTCATGCGGAATAAAGCAAAGGTAGGATTAGAAGATGGATTTATTTTTGGAGAAGCTGGCAGCGGTTTTGTTAGAATGAATATTGCATGTCCTCGTTCTATTCTGGAAGAAGGGTTGAAAAGAATTGAATCGGCAGTAAATGACTTATAGTTTCTTGATGCCAGAACATGCTCAATTTTCAGGATTTTCAACGTTTTTTATCCCATTTATTATGCCGCCTCTACGTTCTGCTTCATATATTCCGTATATAATAAGGAATGTTCCAAGTATCGTGTAAACGGTTATCGACTCTCCAAGTACTAGAGCCGCTAAAGCTACGCCTGATAAAGGTTGAATATATATAAACATGCCTGCAATGGAAGCTGGTAACTTTTCTGTGCCATAATTATACAGTAAAAATGCAACTAGCGAACAGAAGATGGTGAGGAATATCATCGCTATCCATGTAGATTCAGTGAACGCTACTGGGGATAATCTTGGGGATATAAAGTAAAATGGCAATAACTCTAGTGCCCCAAATATAAAAGTATAATTGAGTACTGTAAGTGCAGAGTATTTCTCGTTTATTGATTTTCCCAGGACTGTATAAAGCGCCCAGACTATATTGGCCATGATGGCTATGGCATCTCCTAGAAGATTAGTGGGGACAGCTAAACTGCCATTGGTAATTATGAATGTTACTCCTATAAACCCGATTAATGCACCAATGGATTTATGTCGGGTAATTTTCTCTTTAATTAGAATTGCAGATGCGAAAATTATGAAAAATGGAGAAAGGCTGAATATAAGAGTAAAACATGTTGCTGTGGTATATGCTAAGGAAGTTACCTGCAGCAAAAATTCGAGTGGGATACCTAGAAAAGCCAGTATCGCAATATAGGGCATATCTTTTTTATCTATCTTCA
>JAEYQZ010000073.1 GCA_023409695.1 Methanobacteriota archaeon
TTTTTACTCTGATTTTGCTGCTCATTTGCTGTTACAGCTATACTAAAAACTGCAAATACAATAAGGAGTATCGAAATTGTCAGTATTAATTGTTTTCTAATATTTTTCACCCCCCATTACATTCAATAGGTGTTAGAAAATAGTTAACCATCAAAATAAGCCTTTCAAATCATCTTGCCTACTTTCACATCTTAAAAGAGCAGATTGAGATGCAAATATCCATTTAAGTTACACGATGATTTTAAAGGCACTTATTATGTAATCAAGTAACACTATTTCCTGACAATGTTATTATGTTATTACTTACTATATTAATATTATTATGATTACAAAAACAGGCGTTACTATCTGAATTTGCGAACATATACCCTAAATTCATGAAAATAAAGAGTCAAAATATACTTCAGTTACCTGCAGATAACAAAACCTGTTTAGATATTTTTAATAAATCAGTTAAACCAGAAGCACCTGAATACTAGCAAAAATAAAGCAGAATACATTATTATTTAAAAAGAATCCGCATGCATTTAATTTAAAAATTTTATCCAGAAATGCAAAATCATTACTTTAAAAGTAGAAACAATATATTACGTTCTGTTTGGCCTGTAATGATAGATTTGTCCATAGCTTTTCAGTTTACCTTCTGAAAGTGTCGAAACTGCCCCATGACCGCTACAAATTAAACAGTTTTCACCAGGGAGTTCTTCATTTAGTTTAGAAATGATTTTTAAAAGATCATTCCTCTCCGTTTTAGCCAGTTCCCTATCTACATTTACAGAAGTCATTAAATTTTTTGCAAGGAGATTATATCTCTTTCTATCTTCACTCAAACTATCAAAGTTAATTAAAGAATCCGCTGTAAAAATGAGTCCTTCTGAAGGACATGTTAAAAAAATTTGCCCATAAAGATGCCCTCCTAAACTTTCAAGCACTTCAAATTCAATAACTCCAACCTTAAAAGTGTGAACAACCCGGAAAGAACCTCTCATTTTAATTATGTTCTCAGAAAAAATCTCCATATCTGCAGGAGAGTTAAACCTTGAGAACAGATTAATTAGTTTGGTATACACCTCTTCAAGGACACATTCTTCCACATTGGATCCGTAAGCTCTGTTAGCTTTCTCAATAATATCTAAAGTGCCCCTATGTAAAAATGATTTAACCCCATAAAAGCCTCCTGCACCGCAGTGGTCTGCATCTGCATGGGTCATATAGATACATTTAAGATTTTTGAGGTCAATACCGCAGTGCTGGAATAACTTTAAAACATCAGGATAATAAATCCCATAACCCGAATCTACCATTACAACCTCTTCTGGGGCATTGATAACAAATATATTCCCCCCACATGGAGGTTGGAGGCAGTAAAGCTGCGTATCATGGTTTAAATCTATCTTTTGAATATCGGCATAGAATCCCTCACCCGAAGTATCATTCAATGTATTCCCTGTAAGCAGAATACTTTCAAATACTCGTTTAGGGTCTTCACCAAGGCGCGTGAGCTCCTGGACAATGTGATTAATATCACTCAGCAATCTAATTAAAAAATCATCCTCAGTATTTCCGATTATCTCTCTCAACTTCTGGGCAAAGACTATGTAAAACACTGTTTCGTCCAGTTTTTCACCTTCAGTATCATATTCAATGATTTCTAAGAGATAACGTGACTTTAAATTATCCAGAAGCTTATCCACACCTGAAATTTCATCCAAGGTCAGGCTAACAGTTAACTTGTCGTGTCTGTTGCTTTTATCATCAAAGTCCAGAAATCCAATATTTGCACCGGCAGAGGTTATATAATTTAAAAATTCAAATAAAGCTCCCGGTGAATGTGGAAGCAAAATGTTAAACTTTAAATAATTCGCTGGCTTTAGTGTAGTTTGCAGATAGCCAATTTCATTAAGTTTATCTCTGATTTTTTCGTATGACGACTCATCAGCTGCTATTTCAAAAAATACTGTGTTTGGATCAATTTTTCTATTGTAGTGAATTCTGTGAATGTTGCCGTCGTGATCCTTTGCTATCTCCGCAGCCTTATGTAAAGCACCAGGTTCGTTAGGCATTCTTGCTATAAAAGAAAATTTTTCCATTTTTATCACTATTGACCAATAATTATCTTTCAATTAGTCTATTAAAATCCAGATACTTTAAAATTATCTGCATTTCTATAAACTGTTATTAATTTCATGTCCTTTAGACTTGATTTTAAATGGAATTTCACGATATATACCCCGAATATCTTCACGCAGGATTTCCAGGGATTCAGGATCTGGAGAGAATAATAGTACTCCACCTCCCCCTCCAGCACCTAAAGGAAAAACAGTGCAGTTATGTAATTCAGCACGTTCCAGCAGATCGGTAGAGCCTTTCATATAATCCCTGCAGAGCTTTGTTCGTATCTTACGGTATTCCACTATTGAATCCAAGACATGATCCCATTTTCGAAGTCTTAAACCTTCGCGGAACCTGTAAGCTATTTCCATTTTTCTAAAGTGATGTTTATACCCCTCTTTATCCCGCAGGGCATCTCTCCATGCCAGGTTAACTGCAGTACTCAGGCGAGGACGACCTGAATGAAAAATTGCCATTCGATCTTCTAAATGAGGATAATCTTCTGGAGGTATCAATTCAAACCGCATCGAAGCACCATATCCAGTATCAGGACGTCCTGGTATGCCCCATGGAAACCAGACATAATCAGTAACTCCGCCAAAAAGAACATTGGACTGCTCCTGAGTTCCAGTTAGGCTTACTCCAAAATCCTGTTCAATACGGGAAGCCAGAGAAATTAACTGTAACTTGCTAAAAGGCTTCCCTGCCAGCTCATTTGCAAGTATACACACACCCGCGGCTGCAGCAGATGACCCACCAAGCCCTGAAGACTGCAGGCCTTCCTTTAAATTTTCTAAAACAAACATAACACCAGAAAGGTCGAATATTTCAAGTATTTTAAGCAGCCAGTTCTCTTTTACAGGAATAACCTCTCCAGGTGATGCAGTAACTTCTGTTTTATATTCAACAGATTTAACACCTATAAGATCAGGATCAAACGGATGGGCTTCAACTCGGGTTCCAGTATCTATAGTTATACCAACCGTTCTTGGAAGGTTACATGTCCACTTCCTTGCAGGGTCATTCTGTTCAGGTATATGCGGTAATTTCCAGAATGCCTGCTGAAATTCACTTAAATCTAAACTGGATCCCGGACCATCAATTCTATGGTAAGCAATGACCTCTGGCAAAGCCCCTTTTTTTTCTGCTTCTTTTAGAGAGTCATGAAGCTGAACAGTCATTAAAATCATCTCTTGCTTTTT
>JAEYQZ010000100.1 GCA_023409695.1 Methanobacteriota archaeon
TCAAAAAACTAAAAGACCAGTCACTGCCGTGTCCATGCAGAGATTTAGGCGTGGAAGAGAATCTTAAACGCTGGAAAAACATGGAAAACCTTGATGAAGGGGAAGCAGTACTTCGAGTTAAAACTGACATAGAACATAAAAATCCTGCAATAAGGGATTATGCTATAATGAGAATTGTAGATGCGGAACACCCTTGTATTGGTAGAAAATATAAGATTTACCCAATGATGAATTTCTCTGTGGCTGTAGATGATCACCTGTGTGGAATCACACATGTCTTACGTGGAAAAGATCACCTTGCAAATTCTGAAAAACAGAAGTATTTATATGACTACTTCGGCTGGGACATACCAGTTTTTATACACTACGGAAGACTTAAAATGGAAGACATTGCTCTAAGTACTTCTAAAGCAAGGGCAGGTATAGATGAAGGCATTTATTCTGGTTGGGATGACCCAAGACTCGGAACAATAAGGGCCATTGCAAAACGTGGAATAATGAAAGAAGCTATTCAAGAGCTTATGAATGAAATAGGTGTTAAAATGGCGGATTCAGTTGTAAGCTGGAAGAAAATATACGGATTAAACCGTGCAATTTTAGAAGAAGCTGCAAACAGGTATTTCTTCGTCTGGGACCCTGAAGAAGTCATAATAGATGATTTCCCTCAAGAAAACAAAGAAATAATTAAAAGGCCGTTACATCCTGACTTTTTAGATCGCGGATATCGTGAAATTCCATTCAACGGGGAAGTTTATCTTGTAAAAGAAGATTTATACGAAGGATATACAGAAATCAAGATAATTAACGACCAGATTTCAGAAGAAAACACTAAAATTGATTCTGATATTCTAGAATTTGCAAAAGAACTGGAATATGAATTTGCAGATAAACTGTTTTATAAAGCTATAAGGCTCATGGATGCAATTAATATAATTGTTTTCCGATTAGACTATGCGGATGCAGAGAAAGAGTATATAGGGGTCGTGTATAATTCAAACTTTGAAGATGCAAAGAAAGTCGGCGCTCAATTTATTCACTGGATCCCTGCAGAATATAGCAGGGAAGTGGAAGTTGTAATGCCTGATGCAAGTGTCACAACTGGTCTTGCAGAACCTTCATGTAAAGACCTGAAAGTTAACGATATTGTGCAGTTTGAACGGTTTGGATTTGCAAGGTTAGATGAAATAGTCGATGGTAAATTGAAATTCTACTTTGCGCACAAATGAATAAATAAATTAACCAATATATAATTAGGACTTAAAGAGAGGTCACAAAATTTTTTTGATTTTGTGACCACAAAAATATTGAAAATATTTTTAGAGGTTATCAAAAATTCATCCTGAATTTTTGGAACTGTCGAAAACTTCGTTTTCGACGTACCAAACACTTTGTGTTTGATAACCCTAAAATCACAGATTTTAGAGGACTTAAAATGACAGTCAAAATTAATGAAAACTATCTATTACTTAAAAGCAGTTATATATTTGCAGAAATTGCTCATCGTGTTGATAAATATCAAACTGAACACCCTAATGCTGATGTTATCCGTATGGGTATTGGTGACGTCACAAGGCCGTTACCAAAAGCAGTAGTGGATGAGTTTAAACATGCTGTGGATGAAATGGGTCAGGCTGACACATTTAGAGGTTACGGGCCAGAACAGGGATATGATTTTCTAATTGAGGAAATCATTAAAAATGATTACGCTCCAAGGGGAATTGAATTAGATAATGATGAAGTATTCATCAGCGACGGGGCAAAATGTGATACCGGAAATATTCAGGAAATATTTGGGCTTGATAATGTAATAGCAATAACAGACCCAGTTTACCCGGTTTATGTGGAAACTAACATTATGGCAGGACGTGGAGGTCCTATGGGAGAAGAAGGAAAATATCAGGGACTTGTTTATCTTCCATGCACTGAAGAAAATGACCTTGTACCTGCACTTCCAGAAGAAGATGTAGACTTAATCTATTTATGTTTCCCAAATAACCCGACAGGTACCGCTCTTACAAAAGAACAGTTAGCTAAATGGGTAAATTATGCCAAAGAAAACCATGCAATAATTCTCTTTGATGCGGCTTATGAAGCCTACATACGTGAAGACAACATCCCTCACAGTATCTATGAAATTGAAGGAGCAAGAGAAGTAGCAATTGAATTTAGAAGCTTTTCTAAAAATGCAGGATTTACAGGTACCCGGTGTGCTTTCACTGTAGTGCCTAAAGAAGTTGTAGGATACGATGAAGATGGAAATCCTCATTCATTAAACCCGCTGTGGAACAGAAGGCAAACAACCAAATTTAACGGTGTTTCTTACCCTATACAGGCCGCTGCTAAAGCTGTTTATTCTCCTGAAGGCCAGAAAGAAATCAAAGAATCAATCGATTACTACATGCAGAACGCTGAAATTATAAGGGAAAGCTTAACAAAAATTGGCCTTAAAATTTACGGTGGAGTTAACTCGCCTTATATATGGGTCAAAACACCAAACGGCATGGATTCATGGGAATTCTTTGACATCCTGTTAGATAAAGCCCATGTTGTAGGTACACCTGGTGTAGGTTTTGGTCCAAGTGGTGAAGGTTACTTCAGATTAACCGCATTTAACACACTTGAAAACACCAAAGAAGCAATGAGCAGGATATCTAAATTATCCTTCTAATTGACTTGAATACCTAAATTTTTTCTTATTTTCTTAATTTTTAACTAAATACGATTTTTTCCTTATTTTAAATATCAAAATGAATTATATTCCTTTTTAGCCCTAACTATCTAGAGATATTATTTATTAA
This sequence comes from Methanobacteriota archaeon, assembly GCA_023409695.1. Taxonomy (GTDB): domain Archaea; phylum Methanobacteriota; class Methanobacteria; order Methanobacteriales; family Methanobacteriaceae; genus Methanobacterium_D. Next base: position 2,799 of record JAEYQZ010000100.1, read on the forward strand.
TTGCTCTAGATCAATACTTAAGCCGCCAGCGGTAGCCGGCGGCGTATAAAAGATGTGATTTTTGATATGAGTTTATTAAAATTACTTTTTAAATTTAATTTTTCTAATTTTCGAATGAGATGAGAAAAAGAGAAGATGGTGAGTTATAATGAGATATGCTAAAAGAAGAGAGTAAATAATTCTTGTTATGTCTTTTACTAACTTTCTCAAAGTTGTTACACTTCCAATTTAGAAATGTCAGTGTCCAGCAACTTCAAATAGGTTTTATAAGCTTTAATCATATCTTCTTTAAGTATTCTGTCTCTATCATGGTGAACGGCATTGCAAGCGGCTAAAAATGTCAAAGTAAAACCTTCGCCTGTTCCAAAAGTACTTGAATCTGTTCCCCACTTATCAACTCGAACAGCTATACGAATACTACCTAATTCATTGTAAAGTTTTTTGCCTTCCTTATTCCATTTTATTTTTTTAAGTTTCTGGTAAAATTCTTTATCCGGTTTTTGAAACTCTCCAGGTTTATCAAAATCATCTAATAATGACATTAAACGTTCTAGGATGGAGTGATTTTTGTTTAAATCTTTTTGGGATAGATCTGCTTGTTTGTAAGCGTATGTTATGAAATCTATCATGCTGACTGTTGCAATGAAATGACTTGAGACAATAACGTCAGTTAAGGGAGGTAAATAAATTGGAACCTCTTTAAGAACTTTAGTTGCATATTTAACCTGAGAAAATTCCAACAAATCCTCTACAGTTTCATTTCCCCCTAATTTTCCCTCTTTAGTTTTAGTCGTTTCATAAACTTTACCATAGATTTCAGAATCTTTCAAATTTAAAATACCTTTGATAACTTCATCTAACCTTTCAACACCATTAAATTCGTTTAATATTTTTTCTGCAAGTTGATCAGCAGTTTTAAATAAATCACGAAATCCCATTTTTAAACTCCACCTAATCCCGCTTTTAAAAATCGTTAAATGTACTATTTACACCGTTATAAATATTTCGTCCAGAGACACAGCCATGTAGACATTGGTTTAATATAATTATAAGTCTATTACTGTATCTTGTTAATCCTTCTCTTATATATCTACCAGTACATATCTAGTTGGGACGAATTTAGATGGTTTAATGACTTTAAATACAATTCAAAATATGATTAGAAATTTATTATCTAATTTACATTATTTTTCATCTCTTCAAGCTTCTTAGGAATTTATCAGGAGTTCTACTCCATTTTCATCGAAAAAACATCACATGTAAATATTTTTTATTTATACATAACGCCGCCGGCTGCCGCTGGCGGCTCAAGTAGTAGGCTGAAGCAAATAAATTCAAATCTCCAAATATTTCAAATAGGGGGATATAAGAAAATTTTTAGGAAATCTAGAAAAAACATCTTCAAAATCAAAACAAATGAATTAAATCAAATTTTCCCAAGGGATTTCTTAAGTTATATTAACAACAGAATTTAGATCATTAAACATTAATTTTAAATTGTTTGGTGATTTAATGCAAAAAGCGCTGGAATATGTGGATGAAAATCTTGACACATTTATTGAAGACCTTAAATCAATATGTTCAATTCCATCAATATCTTCACAAAATGA
>JAEYQZ010000137.1 GCA_023409695.1 Methanobacteriota archaeon
TTATCCCCTTAGTTAATTGATTAGTAGCTAGTAGGATTTAAAAATAAATTTTTTACCTTTAAAAATATCTAGTTTAATGTAATTAGAAGAAAGTTATAAAACTTGTTATAAATTTTAATATGTAAAATGCCATCTTACTTATTATATCTAATTTTAAATAAAAACAAAATGATACCTAACTGATAGATATACTTTAAAATTAGACTCAACATTAACTTCTAACTGGAATCGTGAAATAAAAAGTAGAACCTTTACCTAACTCTGATTCAACCCAAATACGGCCGCCATGACGATCAATAATTCTTTTAACTATGGCTAACCCTATTCCTGCACCTTGATATTCTCCAATTGCATGTAACCTTTTAAATACCTCAAATATTTTATCACCGTACTGTTCCTCTAATCCAATTCCATTATCATTAACTGAAAATACATAAGCGTTATCTTCTTTCTTAGCAGAGATATGAATTTCAGGTTGTACTCCTTCCCTGCGGAATTTTATTGCATTTCCTATTAAATTCTGGAATACACGTATAATCTGATCCTCATCTGCAAAAATCACTGGAAGTGAATCACTGGTTATTTCAGCATTACTTTCACTAATTGCAATACTTAAATTATTTAAAGCATAATTTAATGCTGTTTCAGCTTCAAATTCTCCAAATACATGCCCCTTTGTCCCAACACGAGAATATTCAAGCAAACCCTGAATCATTTCTTTCATTCGGGAAGCTCCATCAACCATAAATTCTATAAATTCATCCGCATCATTACCTAGTTTGCCTTTATATCGTCTTTCAAGAAGTTGAGCAAAGCTAGCAATAGTACGTAGTGGTTCTTGCAAGTCATGACTTGTAATATAAGCAAAGCTCTGCAATTCCTCATTAGAACGTCTTAATTCAGCTATTATTTCTTTTAATTGCTCTTCGGCTTTTTTACGTTCTGTAATATCACGAGCAATAGCAAGACTTACCCTTTTTTTCCCAAGTGAGAAAATATGCACACTAACCTCAACAGGTATTTTCTTTCCATCTTTAGTTGCACTGATTGATTGGAATGTAGTATATTCTTTTATCTGGAGTTCTGCCATGATTTTAGGTACTTCTTTCTGATTATCTGGCGCAAATAAATCTAAAGGAGTTTTACTTAAAAATTCTTCTCGAGTGTAACCCAATATGTTAACTGCAGCAGCATTTACTTCAATGAAATTCCCTAATAACCCATTTTCTTGACTTTCAGACAATGCTATCATATCAATTGCTTTATTAAATAATTCACGGAACTTGACTTCACTTTCTTTTATAGTTCCATAAGCTATTTTTAATTCTGCTGTACGTTCTTGAACTTTTTCTTCTAAATGGTCACGTGCCTGTCTTAATTCTTCTTCAGCTTGTTTACGCTCGGTAATATCTTGAATATGAGTTATAAAATAAATAGGATTATTATTTTCACGTAAAAGAAAAGTACTCACATCTGCCCACATAATGCACCCATTTTTGCGAATATAACGCTTTTCAAAACGTAACTTTTCATTTTTACCTTCAATTAATGATTTTACAACATTTTGGCTGATTTCTAAATCATCAGGACATGTAATATCTTGGAATGTAATAGATTTAAGTTCTTCTTTAGAATAGCCGAGCATTTCACTTAAAGCACTATTTACATCAAATAATTGCCCATCAATACATGTAAGCACTATTCCAATAGTTGCATTCTCAAATGTTTCCCTAAATTTCTTTTCACTCTCTTTTAAAGCTGATTCAGCTTTTTCACGCTTAGTTACATCATGAATTATAGAATAAATTAATTTTCTATTTTCAACAGTTACAATGCCGCTATAAGCCTCAACATCCTTTATTTCACCATTTGATAACCTATGTTTGAATAAAAAATGCTTTCGTTTTCCTAATTCGGCTTTATGCATCTCTTTCAACACTTCTTGTTCACTAAGAACATTGATATCAGTAATTTTTAATTCAGTAATCTCTTCTTTATTATAACCATAAAATGAAATAGCTGCTGGATTTGCATCAACAATATTTCCTGTTTTTGGGTCAATAAGAATCATTACAGCATGATTATTTTTAAATAAACTGCGATATATCTCTTCACTTTGCCTTAAAGCATCCTGATATTTCCTTTGTTCAGTTACATCCACTCTAAGCACTGCAAAAAGGTTATTTGGCATATCAAAACCTGAAACAAGAAAATATTTATCTGTAGGAGGATAATAAACTTCAAATCGGTTTCTTTGTCCTGTTGAATGTAATTCATGAATAGCTTTAAGATGAGGCTGTATAAAATCTAAACCAAATATTTCTACTGCACTTTTACCAATGGCTTTAGGGTTTATATCCATAGTTTCAACAGTTGCAGGGTTCATATATTCAAGAATACCATCAATTACTTCACCGTTATCATTAAAAATTAGTTTATAAACTGTTACTCCTTCAAGCATAATGTCAAATATTTTAAACTGGTTTGTAACAGTAGATTTACAAGATTTTTCCATTTATATCATCTTCTATGACCATATGAATCATTATTTAATCTCTTAAGAGATTTTAATATAAATAGAGTTATATTATTTTTTAATTCTAAATGAAATAAATTTTACTATGTTTACTGCTTAAAATTAATTTTTCATTAACACTGTTACTTTCCTAAATGGAATAGAATTAGATACCCCACTTAAAAATAAGAGAATTATATAGATTTTGCATGCATAGTGAAATGGATCTTTAAAGAAATATCATTAATTTTTGAATGTCGAAAAGAATTATTTGATTTTATATAACAAAAAAATATGGACTAATTAATTATTATACCGGGTTTTATAGCCAGTGAAATGCCATATTATCCACTGGCAAAATAGTATGAATTTATATGCAAAAATGCGCTAAAACAAAAGTGTTACGCTTTTATATAAAGTAGACTTAATAGCAACTATTAATAGGAAAAATATTCATGTTTTTCATGCTTATTTTTAATATTTTCATAATTTGTCGAAATTATGATAAATTACTGGTTAAAATAGGCTAAAATTTGGATAAATTTAATTAATGGAGGTTATTAAGTGGATTTATTTGCATTAATTGTTGTAGTGCTGGTTTATCTTCTTATTATAGGATATGTAGGTTACATAGCCTGGAAGCGAACCAAAAGCGCTGATGATTATATGGTTGCAGGAAGAGAAACCCATCCATATATCATGGCTCTCAGTTACGGGGCAACGTTTATCAGTACTGCAGCGATTGTAGGATTTGGTGGTGTAGCCGCCAATTATGGTATGGGAATTTTATGGCTTGTATTTTTAAACATCATTATAGGAATTTTTATAGCATTTGTATTCTTTGGAAAACGTACTCGAAGAATGGGGCACAACTTAAACGCCCTTACATTTCCAGAATTCCTTTCGCGTCGTTTCGACAGTAAATTTGTTCAGTACTTCTCAGGTGCTGTAATATTTGTTGGAATGCCATTATATGCATCGGCAGTTTTAATTGGTATGGCCCGATTTGTACAAACAACTCTTCAAATTGATTACAACATAGCTTTAGTTGTAATGGCCCTTATTGTGGCAGTATATGTTATATTTGGAGGTATAAGAGGAGTAATGTACACTGATGCCCTGCAGGGAACCATTATGTTCTTTGGAATGCTTATTCTGTTAATTACCATCTACTGGCTTACAGGAGGCGTTACTGCAGGTAATCAGGCCCTCACTAATCTGGTTAACTTAGTACCTGCCAGTGCTACAGCCAATGCCACGGCCACAGGATTTACAGGATGGACTTCTATGCCCGCATTAGGCAGTCCTTTCTGGTGGACTCTGATTTCAAGCCTTATTTTAGGTGTTGGTATAGGTGTTTTATCACAACCACAGCTTGCAGTAAGGTTCATGACCGTTAAATCAAACAAAGAACTAAACAGAGCTGTAGCAATAGGCGGTCTTTTCATATTTATGACCACATTTGCAGCTTATATTGTAGGATCATTATCCAATGTTTACTTCTTCCAGCATACTGGAATGACTGCAGTTCAGGCTGCAGGAGGTAACCTTGATTCAGTCATACCTACATTCATCAGCGCTGCCATGCCTTTATGGTTTGCATACGTCTTTATGATTGTTCTGCTATCAGCAGCTATGTCTACACTTTCTGCCCAATTCCACGTGCAGGGAACTGCTCTTGGAAGAGATATATATGAAACCATATCCAAAAAGAAAAGAGGATCTTCTGTGAAAGTAGCTCGTATAGGTATCCTGATAGCAGTTGTAATAGCTGTAATTCTTGGATTTATCCTTCCAGGAAGTATAGTAGCAGTAGGAACATCCATATGGTTCGGTATAACTGCAGCGGCTTTCCTTTCAATATATACTGCCGCCATATACTGGAAGAAAGCTACAAAAGTTGGAGTTATTGCAGGACTTGTATCTGGAACCTTTGCCAGCTTCTTCTGGTTAGTATTCCAGTACAAAAAATCAGCAGAGGCACTTGGTATTTGCAAGGCAATTACAGGCCAGTCAGTCCTTATAACTGCAAGTCCATGGCCTAGTGTAGACCCTATTATTATAGGTCTTCCTGTAGCGGCAATTGTAACTATCGTGGTGTGTTTAATTACCAAACCTCCAAGTAAAGAACACATAGACAAATGCTTTAATGGAATAAAATAATTTTAATTTTAGGGGAATTATCCCCACCTATCTATTTTTTCAATTCAAAATTTTAATAAATATCATACAGTATATTAAAATCAACTGAAATTATTTATTCCGGTTTTTATTATGGAAAGAAAAGCATTCGATGTCAAAAATCACGATTTTAAAGAATGGAACGAAGTTTTTAATAATTCACAGCCCATAAAAATTAAAAATTTCGTTACAGGACACGTTATATTAAATAAACGCGGTGCATTAAATCCAGATCATCCAAAAGCAGGTGTTATCGAGGATGACCTTTTAGAAGTCCCAGTACTCGCTCACTGGATCCACCATGAGAAACTGGGGGATTATTTAATAGACACAGGTTTAGATAGTTCATATCATGATGATCCTCATGGAAATATGAAAGGACTGTTTGCAAAATTATTTATGAAAACAGAATTATTTGTAGATGAATATAAGCAGGAAAAAAATCAAAATATTGGCCATTATATTAAAGAAAATGAAATTAAATTAAAAGGAGTCTTTTTTACACACCTCCACTCTGATCATATTGCCGGAACACGTGAATTACCCAAAAACATCACATATGTAGCCAGTAAAGACGAAAAATATCATGATTACAAGCCGTTCTTTTATGGGGATTACCTGAAAGGCGTAAAAACACTTTATGAGATTGATTTTAAAAATGCGGTAGACATGCCAATTCTAGGAAAGAGTTTTGATATTTTTGGTGATGGATCTCTGTGGGCAATATCAACACCAGGACACACTAAAGGCCATATTTCTTTTTTAATTAACACTCTAAATGGTCCTATCCTATTAGCAGGAGATGTTTGTTTTATTGAATTAAGTTTAAAAAACGGAGTAGCCCCTAGCAGTTATACTGAAGATGTAAAAGTTAATCAAGAAACTTTTGACAAAATAATTGAATTTAAAAGGGCTTATCCAAAAATTGAAGTAATTTGTGGGCATCAATGTCCACAAATGTAAAAATTCAATACCATTTTACTTTTTTATAATTTTAGATATATCTAACGTTATTAATTTTCTTAATCCCATCTTTTCTAATGTTTCGTTTGAAAAAATATTATTTTCATATTTTAAAACTACCAGTGCAGATATTATTCCAATTAATCCTCCTAAAATTACATCTAAAGGATAATGAACACCAACATATACTCTTGAAAATCCAATTACTGCAGCAAATGCCAATAAAGGATAAATCAGCCTAAGCTCTCTATTTAAAACTTCAATATTATACTTAAGGCCAATAACTGTAGCTGCTGCAAATGAACTTGTAGTATGTCCAGAAGGGAATGAACAATATATTTCACTTTCAGAAACTAACTGATGAACATTACTTAAAGCTAAAAAAGGTCTTGGTTCAGCAATAATGTGCTTTATGAAGTATACTGCAGCACTGCTAATAAATAGTGCCAATAATGCAAGTATAGCCACTTTTTTTGCTCTTACGCCGCCGAAAAGATATATTAATCCACATATTATAAAACATGCTGTGGTACTACCAAAATTAGTTATAAACGGCATGAAAACATTTAAAATATTGTTTTGTAGTCCGTTGTTAATTAAATAGAATAATACTGTGTTATAATTTACTGTTTGACTAAATAAACTGTTTATAATTAAATTTATTATATTCATTAAATATTACCTCGACTAAAAATTGATTAATCCTGTTATTAATACTAATTTTTAAATAATTATGCCAAGATTTCGTCCAGATTCCCACCCCATTCATTCAAAATTGATTCAAAATGATAAATGCGTACTAAATATCTAAAAAGACATCCTACTTTGATAATAACTTAAATAATAAAAAATATTCGAATAATATCCAAAAGAAAATATCAACAGATTACATCTGAAAGTAACAGCACATGTACTAAAAATAAATTTAATAGGATTAAAGGATCAAATAATCCAAAAATACAGGTATAATTCTCCATTTTTTTAATAAAATTATTAATGCTAAAAAAGGTACCCTTGAACGTAGTTGAAGTGTTTTAAAGGCATGAATTATTCTAATAGATTTTTAAATAATAATTAAATTTTAAATGGTATTAATTAATACAGTTTACTTTTAATAATTTCTCATAAATAAATAACAAAACATAATAATGAGAACAATACAAAATAGTAACTATATCATTATTTAATTTTTCATTAGAAGAAGGTATTACTTAAATAATGAATAGGATGAATAAAATGGAGTTAAAAAGCCTGTTTTCGCTAAATGAAACGGACTATCTAACAATATTCGAAAATACACAAGAGGAAATACATATACATGAATTAGTACATGATAAACACAATAAAGTTATAGATTTTGTTTTTAAATATATAAATTCCGCTTCTAAGCTAAATTCAATTACTTCAAAAGAAAAGATAATTGGTAAACGCGCCAGTGAGATTTATAAATCTCCAAGAGCTATAGCGGATTATTTAAAAGCGGCTAACGAAATTATTAGAACCCAAAAGAGTAAAAAATTCGAAACATATTTTGAATCACTAAATAAACACTTCTCAGTGTCTGCATTTTTCTTAAATGGCCTATTTGTAACGGTTAGCCGTGATATTAGCGAACAAAAAGAAGCTGAAAATCAAATTATGATCCAGGCGGAAATACTGTCCCACGTAAGAGATGCCGTAATCGCAGTTGATGATGCAAATTATATAACATACTGGAATAAAGGAGCAGAAGACCTGTACGGTTTTAAATCTGAAGAAGTACTGGGCAAGATATTTGCTGATGTTGTTAACTATCGCTGGTTAAACGTAGAAGACCGGAAAAATGCATATCAAAGACTTAAAACTATTGGAAAGTGGAATGGAGAAAATCTAAGTACCAAAAAGAATGGAGAAGAGATTTACGTTGAATCTTCAATTCATGCATTTAAAGATGATAATAGTAATTATATTGGTACAATTTCTGTAATACATGATCTTACCGAGCCTGTACATATAAGACAAGCCCTGGAAAAAAACTATAATCGACTTCAAGAAGCCCAGAGAATAGGCCATATCGGTAACTGGGAATGGGATATCCAGAGTAACGTAATAACTCTTTCTGAAGGTTTGTACCAAATTTATGGAATTGATTCATCTAACTTAGTAAAATATGACACCATTTTGAATATGATCCTCCCGGAAGATCAGGATATCGTTAACTACAATCTTGAGAAAGCCCTTAGAGAACGCAATCCCTTTAAATATGAAATCAGAATACGCCGTCAAGACGGGGATATCCGAATAATTTCATGCTGTGGGGAGGTAGTTACAGACTTTGCTGGACATCCATTAAACATTATCTGTGTCGAACAGGACATTACGGAACGTAAAGAAATTGAGTATGCTCTTTGGGAAGCTAAAAATGAATTAGAATCCAAAGTAAAAAGACGAACACGGGAATTAAAAGAAGCTAACGAACGACTCCAAAAAGAACTTGAAGAGAGAAAAATTACAGAGAATAAACTTAAAAAAAGTCAAAAGAATCTTAAATCACTTATAGAAGAGTTAAAGCGTTCTAATGAAGAATTGCAGCAGTTTGCTTATGTATCATCACATGATCTTCAGGAGCCCCTCAGGACTATTACCAGTTTTACCCAGTTAATTGAGCGCCGTTATAAGAATGAATTAGATTCTGATGCTGATGAGTTTATTGAATATATTGTAGATGCCGCAAA
>JAEYQZ010000156.1 GCA_023409695.1 Methanobacteriota archaeon
GACATTGTCTATTACTGTATCATCTTCATAGAGTGCAAATGACCTCTGTAACATTATGGATATTCTGCGCCTTAGGCTTGCAAAAATTTGCCTGTCACAATTCCAGAAGTCCACACTTTTTGCTTCAAACTGCCCTCCGCATTTACATGTTTTATTTTCCATTGATGGAGGTTCAACTCTCAAGCAGTCTGGACATATTGCAACATTGTAAATTATCTGGCCTTCATCTGGTTTGTATTCCTTCATTCCTCGAAGCATGTTTATTAAAACGGATTTACCTGATCCGCTCCTTCCAAGGATACCTAGAACTGTTCCTTCTTTTACAGTCATGTTGATATTTTTTAGGACGTTCACGTCATTGAAGTGTTTTGAAACGTTTTTTATTTCTATAAATGGCATAAAATCACCTGTTATCATTAATTTCCTCCGCAAAGAGGTGTCCCACATTCAGGACAAAGGGTATTTTTACAGGGCACTGCACGCGTTTTTGGAGATTCATACCCGCATTTTGGGCATTTACAAACTTTAGGAGGTCCAAAGCCCATACCCTGGCCACCATAAGATCTTCTTTCAAGTAAAGAAGGTTCTATTTCGGGTGGAAGTTCTTCATTTCCTGCAACTATATCTATGTCTTTTGATTCACATTCTGGACATTTTTTATATTCTTTTTTAGGGTTACTCCACTCAAATCCACAAACATTACATTTGTACGTTTTTTTATCGGCTATGTAATCCCCTCCTACGATAACGATTGTATTTCCTTCAATCAAGGCTTTAGCTATTTTTTTCCTTGCAGAAGTTAAAATTCTATGGAACGTAGGCTGTGAAATTTCCATTATCTCTGCAGATTTTTTCTGCTGAACATCATGATAGTCTCTAAGCCTTATTGCTTCGAATTCATCTATTGTAATTTCAATAGGTTCAAGAAGTTCTAAATTTTCTTTTTCTGGCTTAAAGCACCGTATCTCGGGTTCTTTTGATATTTTTCTAAATACTCGAGGTCTTGGCATGGCTGAATATATATTCAAAACTAAAATATAAGTGTTTTTATTTAAAGTTGGATAATCATGGGTAAATCTGCCACTTATGGACTATTTCTGAATTAGATTAAAGTGATATTCCCTTTTGAAATTTACTTTTCAATTATGAATATATATTCAAAAACAGGAATGGTATTTTTTTAATTCTTTTAAATATCTAATTGCAGTTAACATCCTAAAAGCTCTTAAAAAAATTAATGGGCTAAAAAACTCCCCTACTTAAAAATTCAAAGATAAAAAAATAACTAACTAGATATAACGGTTATATCTCAATGTTTAAACTTGAATAGTGATAAATATTAATTATTCTATTTTTAAATAGGACCGTAATTATTTTTTATTAGTTCTTTTCCGCAATGCGTCTTCTAGAGCATTTTTAGTAGTGGTATTTTGGTCAATTAATCTCTGTAAAACATTTTCACTCATTATAGTCCTTGTAATCATCTTTTGCAGGTCACTTTCGTCTATAACCTTCTGGTCAATTAGCTTTTTTAAAGTTCCATATGATGTATTTTGATTGATCAACTTTTGTATTGCACTTTCACTTACCAGTGTCTGGGTAATCATTTGGCTTAAATCGTTTTCATTAATGACTTTCTGGTCAATTAACTTTTGTAAAGTCCTATAGGCTGTGCTTTGGTTGATTAGCTGTTGTAATGCACTTTCACCAAGTAAGGTGTTATCAATTATTTCCTGCAAAGCAGTATCTGATGGGATGTTTTCTAATTTTGTACAATTACTTTCTTTTAATTTATTGGAAAAATCAGTGAGTTCTTCAATTGTATTGACTATATTTAAATATTTTTTAGAATCATTTAAAAAATTTGTTAATTTATAAACATAAAATTCCAACCCTATATCTGAAAATGCCTTAAGTAGTGATGGATGTGGCTCAATTAGTTCTTTTTCACTGTTTATCCACCAGCCGGGATTTTCGGTTACAAAGATAACGTCTTTCTTTTCTTCTTTTGCATAATCTAAGATTTGATACCATGATATTAAATTAATGTATTCATCTTCTTCAAATCCTGGACGAATTCCTTTAATGTTCCTTAGTTTAGCTTCGTTGTCAATTTCCTTCAACTTTGAATCGGGATAATTATTTCCTGTTTTTCCATCAAAAAGGTTATTTACTTTGGTTCTAATTTTATCTTTACTGAATTTCCTCAAGCTTTCAGATATATTTTCTAAAATAGTGTCAATTTCATTGAAGTTTTCTTTAATCTGGCCATCAACATTTGAACTACGCAAAAAAGTATGGTTTAAGTCCATAATTTTTTGAGCTAAATTTTTAGAATCCCTCTTTAAAATGATAATGCTATTTTTTAAGTCTTCATAATTTTTGGCTGCTTTTTTCACGCCATGGGCACTATTTATCTGAAACTCTGAACTGATTTGATATGGCATCCATATACGGTTATGGATTTCATTTTCAAGAATATTAATGAATTCACTGTAGATTTCAGGGCAAGTATACAAATTCATCAAAACACTTGTATCAAAAACAAATGTGCATTTTTCCCATAATTTTTCTAAATTGGGCTCATCATAAAATTCATCTTTCATAATTAACTCCTAATCAGTCTTTAGCCGGTATATATCTTATTTAATAAAATTTTGCCCGTTATTTGGTATTTTAAATAAGAAATTTAAGCTAAATTATTAAAAATTACTAAATAATAGACTAATTTTATAATTTATTTTTAGTTTATAATATTCTCTGTGTCACTCATGATTTTATCATTTATGAAACAAATTAAATCGAAAAATTTAAACTAAATATATTATAAAAAGCTAATAAATAGTTTAATTTTAAATTTAATAAAAATAAATCAATTGTTATCAATTTAAGGTAATTCATGCTTAAATACTTGATTATTATTACTTTTTACTTATGTAACTGATTAAAGCAGTTATTACATGCTCTATTTTTTAAATGCATCTCTGTCTAAAACGTTGATTTTTAAATATTCATATATGGATATAATGGTTATTTGGACAATTATACGTGTCTAAAGGCGATAAAAATTAAAATATGTCGAAATTTTTAATTTTAGACCCTATTGTGTGACTTATTCAAGAAGATAAAAAAGTAGAAATCTGATAAAAACTAAAAATATTAACTGGTGATTTGATGGTTACTGAGAATGTGAAATGTGGAAGATGTGGTGAATGGTTCCAAAGAGAAATATTGGAAGATAAGCGGATTAAAAAATCAGGAAAGATAGAGGAATACCTATGTCCTGAATGTGATGAAGAAATAAGGAAAAATGAGTAGTTTTATTTTTTAGTATGTGCAGGTCTGCGAAGCACGGGTCTTAATTTAATCTAGTTTAAATAATTTTTCTTTAAAAGGGCTAGAAAAATCAGTTATACGTTGAATACCTAAATTTTCTACTTTTAATTGGATTGCTGAATATTCTATCATTTTCAATAAAACTTTAGTCTGATTTTAATAATTTTTTTGTAAAAATTAAGCTTAACAAAATGTTTATATACGTTACGAACTAACAAAAATCTGTTTTTAATTACATATTAATCATATTAATCATATCATTATTTATTTGTATTTCATCGTTTTTAGTTTGTAAGCCTCTATTTTATTTATAACGCATGATAATGGATTGTTAGTTTATATAATACATTTATCATTTGTTCCTATTATTTTGATTAATTTTGATTATTTGAATAAATGAGGTGACATATAAATGAAAATAACGTTCATAAATCCCCCACAGACTAACTCAAAGTACAAATTTATAGGTGTAGTAGCTCCTCCTCTTGGAATAGCTTACATGGCAGCAGTTTTAGAAGAAAATAGCTTTGATGTAAGCGTTATCGACGCTTCTGCCATGGACATGACATGGGAAACTCTGGAGGAAGAAATAGAGGAAAATTCTCCGGAGATAGTGGCTATCACGGCATTAACTCCAACGATAGAACAGGCTTTGAAAACAGCGCAGCTTGTAAAAAAAGTTTGTCCAGACACTCTGGTTGTAATGGGAGGTTATCACCCTACATTTAATCATCAAGAACTTTTAGAGAATGATTTTGTGGATATTGTAACGATAGGAGAAGGCGAGTACACCATGCTTGAACTGGCGGAGACGATCAGGGATGATGGTGATCTGGCTGAAGTTAAGGGAATAGCATTCGATGATTTAGTTACACCTCCCCGCCCTCTTATAACGGATCTAGATAGTCTTCCGTTTCCAGCACTGCATCTTCTTCCAATGGATCATTACAGGCTTTTGAATATGAAAACCAATGTGGCTACAATGATCACAAGCAGGGGCTGTCCAATGCAGTGTTCATTCTGCGCTTCAGCTGCCCTTCACGGACCTAAAATGCGCTTAAGATCACCTGAAAAAATAGTAGATGAGATGGAATATCTAATAAAGGAGTACGGTGTGGAAACAATAGCGTTTATGGATGATACATTCACTCTTTACAGTAAAAGGGTGAAACAAATATGCGCTGAAATCAAAAAAAGGAACCTGGATGTTTTCTGGGGCTGTACAGCTAGAGTAGATACCTTGTCAGAAGAAGTATTAAAGGAAATGAGGGAAGCAGGATGTATAACCATATTTATGGGTGTTGAGTCAGCAGACCAACAAGTTCTGGATCAGGTGGATAAGAAAACTAC
>JAEYQZ010000193.1 GCA_023409695.1 Methanobacteriota archaeon
ATTATAAGATATCTATAATTTATTGGGGCAATGATGATGATGGGTATCCCCGGGCAGACAAAGAAGTAATATTACACATTGTTTAATAAAAAACGTTATTGGATCATTTTCAGGGCTTAAATGCCCCCTTTTGATCCTTTATACTCTAAACTATTTTTTCATTACAGATCCACTAGTCCAGACTATTTTAGGCTTTTCTATCTCCATTTTGCGGGTCGTAGTAACCGTCACCGCCGCAGAATTTACATCTAATTCCGCCAGTTCCATGGCATGCAGGGCAGATGATTTGTCCAGTCCCCTGGCAGTACTGACATATAGTTCCATTTTTATATTTTCCCGTCCCATTACATGCTCTACAATCTAAAACTCCGGTTCCATTACATCTAAGACATGTATCCTGCCGGCACCATCCAGTACCTGCACATTCATTACATATTTCCCTTTTAGGAGGGGACATATAGTTATTATTTTCCATAGTAGCTGCTGGAACTAAATTACTGTTGTTAGTCTTTAATGAGGGAGTAGTTCCCCCTATTTGTGACATAACGTATCCTGAAACCCCAAATATTGAAATTATGATGACGATTAAACCTATAAAAAGTTTTTTGCCCATAAAAAAATCCTCTATTATTAAAAATTTTATAATTAGTATTATATAAAAATTAATATTTACCTTTATCGATTTTTACATCAAAAATAGAAAACATAAAGATCAAACTATAATAAAAATCCTAATTACAATTTAAAAAATAAAACCCTCAAACACAAAGTGTTTGGGGCACCGAAAATCGTAGCTTGCAAAAACTGAAAGTTTTTGCGCTCCAAAAATCTTTGATTTTTGAGAGATTTTCGAGTGTTAAAAAGAATCCATCAAGTAATGGACTTAAAAAATGATATATAAAGTTTATACTTAAAAATAAAAGAAGTTATTGAACTTTAAAGCAGAGAAATTATTCTTCTGCTTCTGTTTCTTCTTCTTTTTCTTCTTCAGTGTTTACTTTTTTCTCGAATACTTCCACAAATTCGACTCTGTCTATACCCATGTTGTCCCATATATCCCTTGCAATTCTGAATTTTGCGTAGGTAATCTGGTTGTCAAATTTAGCCATTTCATTGAGGTAGATCATTACTTTTCCATCTTCAATTTTTACTTCATGATCTTCAGGTTTTATATTTGGGTTAGGGTACTGGAGTTCTATGATTCCGTATACTTTTTCAGTGTCATCTTCGATTAATTTTTCAACTTCCACGTCGTATACTAATGTTTTTCCAGCAAATTCATGGTTGAAGTCTACGGTTACTCTTCCGCCGCTTATGCTCCTTATTTTACCATTGTGTCCTTCTAATGTGATATTCATACCTTTTTGAGGTCTGATGTTCTGTTTTTTGAATTCACTCATTGGTATAAGCTGGGTTAATTTTGGGTCCCTTACTCCAAATCCTTCTTCTGGAGCTACTTCGATTGATTTTGCTTCACCTACTTCCATACCAACTAAACCTTTATCGAGCCCTTTTAATACATGTCCTACTCCTACAGCTATTGGGATTGGACCAAAAGTTTTATTTTCAGTGACAAGTCCTGCTTCTTCAGCTACTTCTTCACTTGTTGTATCAAATATATCACCGGTTTCCTGAACTTTTCCAGTGTATTTAAGCCTTATAAAATCTCCTTCTTTTATTGCCATATTTCTATCCTCCTTGCGGGTATATTATTTTTAAAATTTTTAAGTGTGTCCTTATCCTTAAAGTTTAACACGCGGATAACGGATGGATACTTATCAATATATGAGGATACTGTTTTTTTATCTATTCTTGCCTCTAAAGATGATAAAATTCTATTTTTATAGTGCCTGCTGAAACCCCATGAAATACATTCTTCTATGTCAGCCATATTTTTAAACGGCCTGTTTTTTATGAGGTTTTCTACAGTTTTATCATCTAAAAGTGCAAGCGATTTTAAATATTCTCCTGATCCTTCATTTACAAGTTCAATTATGCCTTCTTCATCTCGACAGTTATGAAGGGGAGCCCTTTCACGTGCTATTTCCCTGTTTAAAACTTCAATAGTTTCAGAGGGTAGCATATCTTCAACAGAACTTAAATTTCTTTTTAAAACAGCTTCTCTAATTTTAGTGCCACTTACTCCTTCAATACGTGGTACAAAGATGAATTTATCTTTGAAATCAAAATTTATCTTTTTAAGGGACCTTGAAAGAGATACAATGACATAATTATCTTCATGAAGTTTACCCTTAATTAAAACCTCTTTTGTATCCATATCAATTATTTTGTAGGGTTTTGGAGCTACTCCTTTTCCATCCGAGATTCTATGGAGTATCTCTTGAAAACCTTGAACCGGTTTGTAACCCCTAGGAATATAATCTGCATTCAATGCTTTAAAAGTCTTTGCAAGACATAACGAATATTGGCCAGAACCCATTATACCCATTGGGGGGCCTTCTATGACAATATCTGCGCCAACGGCCACTGCAGAATCTGCCCTTGCATGGCGTGACATGATGTATGGCAGCCCCCTACCGCTTCGCTCAAACAGTCCTGGAACCACCGCAACAAAGATCCCATTTTCAACTTTTTCCTTTGCCTTCACCATGCAGTGCCTGTGGCCCATATGCAGTGGAGAATATTCTGTAAAGTCTGCAATTATTTTAAATTCATTTTCCGGTTCTTTATATTCCTGATTCTTTTTAACATCCTCAAATAAGAGTTTTCGGTCCCTTTTTATAAACTCGCTGACAAATTCTTGTTTTGAAGGCATAATATTATCTATCTAACTTCAAGATAAATTAATTATTCCCAATGATCAATTTAATATATATACCAATTAGCGATTTATTAAACAAATCGTACGCATTGATAAAATGAACATTGCTAGCGGATCCATATACATCAAAAACATAATAAGTGATATTTATGGAAAATACACGAGAAAATAAGATTTATGGGCATCTAATTGATGAAAATAAGAGGCCTTTAGCTAGTTTAAAAGTTAAAGCGTCTGAATATTCATTTTTAAAAAATAAAGAACTTGGATCATCTGTTTCTGATATTAACGGTAATTTTCAAATTAAATACTATACTGAACCAGAATCATATGATAAAATAAATATAAAACTGGACATTCTTATAGATAATGAAATTATAATGTCTAAATCAAGAGAAAATGCTGCAGATATTCTCGATTTCGAAGATTTAGAAATAAATAAGGGCAATATTGGCCTTAAAGGCAGAGTTATAGACGAAAAAGGAAATCCAGTATCCGGATTAGCAGTTGTAGCAGAGGATGTTGATTTTGGAAAAATAAAATTAAATGCTATGCGTTTAGTGGAATCTAAAGTTAAATCATTTATATCTTCAGATACGAATTTAACTGGTTCTTTACAATTCATAAAGGACAAATATAAAGGGCTTTTCTTTTTAGAAGATGATCTTTTAGGGCACACAATTACTGATGATGATGGATATTACACGATACTTTATCCACAAAACAGATACAGGGAAATTGCAGATAAAGAGCCAGATATAAGAGTTATTATTAAAGATAAACTGGGAGCATTTGAAATTTTAAAGACAAAAGTTCATGAAAATGTGGAAAGTACCATAAAATACATGGATGACATTGTAATAAATCGAGCCATAATAGATGGATGGTTCCCTACATTGAAAAATATGTCACCATCCCGACTTACCACTAATAATAGTTTTGAAACTTTAATAGATAATGAAAAGACACTAAAAAAAATAGTAAATTCAATAGATAACGCAAAATCATATATTTATTTAACTCAATTTGCTTTTTATCCAGATTTCACCCCCAGATTTTTTAAATTGGATGATGATGAAACATATGAAAAGGATAAGTCCCTTGTCGATAAACTTTTAGATGCTGAAAGTAGAGGTGTTGAGGTTAAAATTATAATAAATGAAAATATGGTTATTCCAGATAACTATGATGAACTCCATAACCATTTTAAAGACAGTAATGTGAGTGTCAGGAGACTTCCTGCAAGAGGGCCTTATGCAATGCACGCTAAAGTACTGGTTATTGATGGAAAAGAATCATTCATCCTGGGCTCTCCTTTTAGTCAAGCTTACTGGGATACTAACCAGCATTTAGTTAATGAACCCCGCCGTGGAGAAAAAAATGAAGGCCCTGTTCATGATGTTTCAATATATTTAAATGGTGAAGCGATAGGATATATTGAGGAATTTTTCATTGAGCTCTGGAATTATCTTTCAGACCTCCATTTCAATGGTAAAGATAAAATTTTAAAAAATAAATCTTTAAATTTAAAAAACACATCCAAAAATGATTTAAATAATACAGGATATCAAAATGAAAAGTTAAAATATAACAATGAACCCCTCCAGATTGTGAGATCAATTACTCCACGTACAGTAAATGATAAAGGAGAAAGAGGAGTTCTTGAAGCATATAGAAGAGCCATTACTAATGCTGAAGACTTTATTTACCTTGAAAATCAATATTTTACCAATAAATATATTGTCAGCGCTTTAAAAAATGCCCTTGATCATAATCCAGAATTACAGTTAATTATGGTGATTAATGAGGTTCCTGATGTTCCAAGCTACAGAACATGGCAACATTATGGCTTCCAATTAATGGGGATGGATCTAGAAAAATCCGTATTGGATCATCCCAGAATTGGCATATACTCTTTATGGTCTGGCGGATTTGAAAATGGAAAGAACAAATTGAGACATTGTTATGTGCACAGTAAGGTCGCAATCGTGGATGACATATGGGCAACTATAGGCTCGTCTAATTTGGATGGTTCTTCCCTCAGCTGTGCTGAAGAATTTGGCAGTCATGATAGTTCAACAAATTACCTTAATATGGAGATGAATGCATTATTTTTTGATTTTGATAAGCCAGAAAGAGGCACTATAAAAAAATTCCGGCAAGAACTATGGAACGAACATTTAGGGACCGATATTAGCAAATATTCAAGACCAGAAAATGGGTGGCTTGATCTATGGAAAAAAACGGTTTATGAAAACATTGAAAAATTGGAAAGTGAAGAAATTAATTTTTACGGTGATGCTTTACCTTACAGCCCTAAGAGAAATGTTGAAGAACAGATCAAAGATTTAATAGAAAAATATAGAAGGATAAAAGGAAGATTCAACTTATAATTATTAAAAAGGAGAATTAACTTAAATTAGATTTAGTATTCATATTTATGAGGTGCCAGAATGGTTGATTTATGTCTTATAAACTGTAAACTTGTCCATGAAAATACGGAGTGCTCCATAGGAATTGAAAATGGTAAAATTGTATCTATTACAAAGATAGCTCCAAAAAGCGAAGAAGAAATAGATATAAAAGGAAAAATAGTTTTACCTGGCCTTATTGACTCACATGTACATTTTAGAGACCCCGGATTTCCAGAAAAAGAAACCTTTAAAACTGGATCAATCGCTGCGGCATGCGGAGGTTTCACCACTGTACTGGATATGCCAAATACCAATCCTCCGACAAACACTAGAAAAGCATTTCTTGAAAAGCTTAAAATCGCAGGAAAAAAGAGTGTTGTTGATTTTGGGCTGCATGCTGGTGTAGATGATGCCCTCGAAATTAAAAAAATTGCGGAGCTTAAACCTGCTTCATTTAAGATATACATGGATCTAATTGATGATGAATATCTGCTGGATATTTTTACAGAAATTAAAGGATTACCTGAAGATCATCTGATATCTGTGCACGCTGAAGATAAGAATACAGTGAAAGAATGCACTGATAAAATGAAATCAATTGATAGTATAGATCCTGAAATCTATGCAAATGCACGGCCACCAATTGCAGAAGATATTGCAGTTTTAAAAGTCACTTCCCTGGCAAAACAACTCAATTCACGCATCCATGTTTGCCACGTGAGCACTAAAAAGTCCCTTGATTTAATTCAAGAAGCTAAAGGCGAAAATTGCAGAGTTACATCAGAGATAACTCCTCATCACCTGTTTTTAGATGCATCTTATTTTAAAAAATGCGGAAACTTTGCAAAGACCAATCCACCACTTCGAGATAAAAAATATGCCTTGGGGATTAATGAACTGGAAAAAATAGATGTAATCGGAACCGATCATGCCCCCCACACGATCTCTGAAAAAGAAAAAGTAGTATGGGAAGCTCCATCAGGTATTCCAAATCTTGAAACAACTTTACCACTGCTTTTAACTAAAGTAAATGAAAACAAGATGGCTTTTGAAGATATCAAAAGGCTCTTATGTGAAAAACCAGCTGAAATATTCAACCTCAAAAATAAGGGCAAAATTGCAGAGGGAATGGATGCAGACTTTGTTGTGGTTGATATGAAAAGAGAAGGAATAATAAGCCCTGATGAATTCAAGACAAAAGCCAAATATTCTCCATTTAAAGGATTTAAAGTTAAGGGCATGCCTGCTATGACAATAGTTCGGGGAAATGTTGTTATGGATAATGGAGAAGTTTTTGAAAATAATGGAAAAATTGTATAATAGCAAATAAAAAATTACATTAAAAACATAACTACGAGTGGTGATAAAATGTGCGAATCAACAGTTTACTCAACCGACGGCGATAAGATAA
>JAEYQZ010000243.1 GCA_023409695.1 Methanobacteriota archaeon
CAACTGAGCGTAACTGGCAATGGTTCTAAGTGGCTCCTGGAGGTCATGGCTGGTGATATAAGCAAAGCTTTGAAGTTCTTCATTGGATCGTTTTAATTCATCTACTACTTTTTCAAGTTCTAAGGTACGTTCTTTCACCTGTTTTTCTAAATTATCTCGTGCATGCCTTAATTTTTCGTTTATCTGCTTGTGATCTGTAATATCTTCAAATGTCATGTAAACTTGATATGGGTTTTTTGCTCCTCGCCTAAATTCAGGCACAGCATGGATATTAAGCCAGGTATAATTATCTCTAGTGGCACATTGAATCCCCATAACCACATTTCTAACTTCTTTTCCTGTTTTTAAAGCAACTATCACAGGATATTCTTCAACATGAAATGGCTGTCCATTTTCGTGTATTGCTTTCCCGATTAGATTGTTTAAAGTCATGCCTTGAATTTGATTAAATGTATAACCCATTATTTTTTCTGCAGCAGGGTTCATCGAGGCAATATGGCCCTCAGAATCCTGAAAAATAACTCCCTGTAACATCGTATCAAAAAGCAGTTTGTATCTTTCTTCACTCTCCTGCAATGCCTTTTCCCATGGTAACATCCAGACTCCGGTCTGCCAGATAGAGTACAACACTGCAATCAGTATGTATACTGTACCTAAATATTGAGAAATACGGCCTACCCAGTTCAATGAATCGCCTAAGCTCATTTGAATTGATACTCCAAAAAGACCCACTGCAATCAATCCAAGGCCAAGACCATACATGTACTTAAAATTAGCACCATTTTTAGATTTATTGGCAATAAGCAAGATTGAAGAAATGGCAAATATTGTAATTGTAATATAGATAACAATTGATCCAAATAAAGTGTCTCCTGAACCCTGTATAAAGTAAACTGGCCAGAGTTGATTTTGAATTAAGAGCGCTAAGATGCCAATTGTGAGAAAAACTGTAGAATAAGAAAATAATAAATAAGGCCAACCAGATCGCGGCTTTACTGAGCGCCTTCTTAAGCTGAAGATAACACTTGCAAGGTGAAAACTCCCTGAAAGACATGCTGCAGTATTATAAATAGAGATGGTGGAGTTAATATTATTGCCTAAAAGCGAAAATCCTCCAAGGAATGCTCCAAGGCTTAAAGTTAATGTTCCACATCCAAGAAGTAACAATGTAACAGATCTTTCAATAAGATAGCTTCGTGCTGCTAGAACTGATACAAAAAACAGGATAAATGACAAAAACGTGATATTTAACGCAGGAATTAGAAAATAAGGGCTCCAAACAGTTTCATTGCGAAGCAATACCAGTATTATAATGATAATTATAAATATAATGATGGGTAACCCTGCCAAATAATGTATGATTGAAGTTTGGGATTCTCCAGATACATGACTTGATCTGTTCATCATTTTTTGGTCTCCATAATTCAGCTTATCTTAATTTTTGATATTACACATGTTAACTACTTATCTGGTTTAAATAAGTTAATACTTATGTATTATATTTTTTTAATGTATATAACTTTAAAATATAATGTGGATGTTTTAAAATCAGACATTTTTAATCTGAATATCTCTTTTTTCCTAGATTTAACTTCTTGAATAGTAGAATAAAGCCTAAAATTAATTTTACTTTTATGTGTAGATACATTTCGGAGGATTTATTAGTAAGATGAGACATACACTTCAAGTGTAAAATATATCACATTTTGTGATATTTTAAGGAGGATGTCAAAAATTCAATTTAATTATCCTATAATTTTAACATTGATCAGTTTATTTGCATTTTGTATGGTTATTCTTTTAATTAAATTAATTTACAGGCATAATCCTCATGGTAATGAGCAGTATGGAAATGAAATTATCCTTTTTCATAGTAATGAAAGATTTAAAAAGAGAGTATGGAGATTTAATCTCATTGAGGAACTAAAAAGCGTGAAAAATAAAGGGAAAGTTAATGGTGAATTAGAACTTAAATTAGTAGTGGGAGAATTCAGCGAAGATACTCAGGAGATAGTTAAACACGCTATTAATCATAATTTTAGATTTATAAAAATTATAGCAGGTCCTAAAGTATTTTGTGAAGATAAAACTGAAATTTACACACTTCTTGATAAATACAAAAGTGTTAAATATTTTATTTTGCCAATAAGACCTATTAAGCACTTTACAATTCTCTCAATAAATTCGCAGAATTTATTGGAGCCTTCGAAAAACTCAGTTTTTCGTAAGTTTAATAAGGGTCATTTGTATATAGAAAAGCCTCATAGGCACAATGAAAGCCGAGGATCAGTTGGTGTTAAAAATAGCAATCCTGAATTAATAAAAATTTATGAAAATGCTTTTAATGAAATGTTGAAGTATGCTAAGCCATTAACTAAAGATGAAGTGCTAAATCAGCAGTGCTACCACGAATAAGAAATAATTTTTAACAGTTTAGGTTATATGCGGTTAATAAATGGAAAAAAGTAAAGATCAAATGGAGTAAAAAAATGGATATAACTGCTTTAATTCCGGAATTTCTGGTTTTTAGTTTAACAGGAGCTTCCTTGTCCATAGCTGCTTATTCTGCATTTAGGGATAAAAATGATGATAAAAAATTGCTGTTGATTACTGCAAGCTGTTTTAGCTGCGCATTTTTAGTAATTTTTATTTTAGCATTTATTACAATGGATAATCTGGACACTTTACCCTATACATTAGCTTTAATTTTTTATATCCTGATTTTTATGGCAATACTGTCTATTATTGGATTTATTATTCATAGATTAATGGTGGATCAAAAGGTTAAAGATGATGAACTGGATTCTGCAATAGATATAATAGAATCCAGTAAGGATGGTTTGGATAGTTTTATAAACTTGTTAAAGTCTTGAAATAAGTAAAAAATACCTTCGGATTAGTATTTAACATTAATAAATTTTTATATCTTATTTTTTTGATTTTTTATGAATTAACGGTTATTGTTCGACTAACATAATTTTTAAATGAAAAAAGAGAGATAATATAATTTATTATTAAAAATATATAATTTAGTATTATAATTAAATTTACAGGATCATAATAAAATGACACCTCAAAATACGGAAGAAGGTTATGAGTCTAAAGACCTTTTAAAAAAGGCGCGTGAAAGCAGAGGTAAAGACTTTGATAAAGTGCTTAAGGAAGTTGAAGACGCAATTGAAAAGTCAGAAAACCCTGATGAAAATCTTTTAAGGGCTAAAAAGATACTCACTGCTAGAATGAGCTCAAGGAAGCATGATAGGGAGAAAATTTCCAAATAGGGTTTATTCCATACTTTTAACGTGATGAATATTCTATTTTTTAATTTTTAAAATTATATATTAGTTTGTAACTTTTCGTTTCTTCAATGTTCTTCGAGAGTATTTTCTATAGATCCATTCAACTGAAAATGACAGCAGTATCACTAAGAAGAGTATAACCAGCGTTTTAGGAGAATGTAATATTTCATAATAAACCAAAATAATAAGAGAGAATACGCATCCCATAATAGCAAGCCCGATGATGTATTTATTGGCGTTTGTTTTTTTATACAATTTAAGGTGTGCAAAATTCACTCCGGCATAAATTATCAAAAATAAAGCACTTCCCATCATTGCTACACTGTTTAAATCGAGTAAAAGTGTTAAAATGATTACAATGCCTGCAGTTATAAACAGGCCTTCCTTCGCATCTCTCCATTTTTTTATTGTAAAAAATGATGGTAACTCTCCCCGTTTTGCCATTAGATAGCTTACATTTACTCCTCCATAGAGTGTGGCATTGATTGCAGATGCTGTTGAAAATAAAGCAGCTATTGCAATTATTGTGAATCCGATAGAACCAGCAAACGGCTTTGCAGCAGCGGCAAGGGCATAATCTGAGGATTTGATAATTTCGGGAATAGGTAAATTTCCAACTACTGCAAGTGAAACTGCAACATAAATTAACATTGCAAAGATAATGGACATATAAAGCGCTTTGGGAATGTTTTTACGAGGATGTATTATATCTTCTGC
>JAEYQZ010000028.1 GCA_023409695.1 Methanobacteriota archaeon
GAATATACCTGGATCTCTTGGTATTCGCGAGGCTGTAATGATTGCCCTTTTCCTGCCGGTAGGTGTTTCTCCGGATATAGTTCTTGCAGTGGCCTTGTTAGATCGTGTGGTGAGTTACGTTATTCCAACGTCTATTGGAGCTTTTTCAACCTTTTACTATGGTAAAAAATATAGGGAAAAAAAAGAAAATTCAAAAGTTCAAGCTTGATAGTTCATATTAATTAGTTTATGATTTAAATAATTTTTTTGAGATTATTATCTTTTAGATTCCTTTATTTTCAATGATTGCGTATTTAAGATTAAAATAGAATCAGTGATTTATATTACCAAATGTAATTTTTAGTTTAAAGATTAAATACTGGATTTAATAATTCAAAAGGATTATATTAAAGATTAACACTTATTATTTAAAAATATCGAAATCTTTATATATAACTTCAACACATTATAATATTATATAAAATTATCGGTTGATGATATACTGAAAAAATTGGGAATTATCTCGCACATCTCCAACAAAGGCAAAATTATATTAAGATCTGATCAAACACCTGGTTTTGGACTACCTGTTTTTACTGCAGATAAAAAAAGAATTGGAACTGTTCATGATGTCTTTGGACCTACAAAAAAACCGTATAT
Organism: Methanobacteriota archaeon; assembly: GCA_023409695.1. Classification (GTDB taxonomy): domain Archaea; phylum Methanobacteriota; class Methanobacteria; order Methanobacteriales; family Methanobacteriaceae; genus Methanobacterium_D. The sequence continues at coordinate 640 of JAEYQZ010000028.1, forward strand.
TTCAGTTAAACTTTATGCAAAAAATACTGAAAATTATGAAGATCGAGTTGGAGAGAGCTTGTATGTATCATCAAAACCTATAAAAAAATGGGGGCGAAAAAAACGAAAGAAAAGATGAAATACGACGTTTCAGAAATTGAAAAGGTCGAGACAAGATGCCCAGAATGCGATTCTGATAAACTCATTAATGATCACGAACGTGGGGAAATAGTATGCGGTGCGTGTGGTCTGGTTATCGATGATAATTTAGTTGATATGGGACCAGAATGGAGAGCATTTGACCATGAGCAAAGGGATAAAAGGACAAGAGTAGGTGCTCCAATAACTTACACCATCCACGATAAAGGTCTAAGTACCATGATCGATTGGAGGAACAAGGACATCTATGGTAGGGATATTCCTGCTAGAAACCGTGCTCAATGGTACCGTTTAAGAAAATGGCAGAGAAAAATAAGGATCTCTGGTGCCACAGAAAGAAACCTTGCGTTTGCTTTGAGTGAACTTGATAGGGACTCTTCAAGACTTGGTTTGCCTAGAAGTGTGAGAGAAGCAGCTTCAGTTGATTACAGGAGCGCTGTTGAAAACAAACTCATAAGAGGGCGAAGTATAGAAGGTGTAGTTGCAGCATCATTATATGCAGCATGCAGACGTTGTAACGTTCCAAGGACTCTTGATGAGATTGCAGAAGTTTCTAGAGTAAGCAAAAAAGAAGTTGGAAGAACTTACAGGTTCTTAACACGTGAACTTAATATAAAATTACCACCAACATCTCCAGTTGACTACGTACCAAGGTTTGCAAGTGAATTAAGCTTATCTGGTGAAGTACAATCCAAAGCTATTGAAATAATTGAAAAAGCAATGGAAAAAGGTCTTACATCTGGTAGGGGACCAACAGGAGTTGCAGCAGCAGCTTTATACATTGCATCTGTACTTCTCGGTGAGAGAAAAACTCAAAGGGATGTTGCAGACATCGCGGGTGTAACTGAAGTAACTATCCGTAACAGATACAAAGAGCTTACAGAACAGCTCGATATGGGTGTAACTTTATAGTTACACTACTTACTTCAATTAAAGTTCTATTTTTAAATATTTGAATAAAAACAAGGTAGTATGTGCAACAAACTATTACCTGATTTATTTTTATTAAAAAAGTTTTTATTAACTAAATTATCAGTAACTAATTAAAATTTAAAAAATAAGAGGAATTTTAAAATCCTAGATTTCCTCTAAACATGTATAATATATAAACTATTACAATTACTGCAAAGATTAGATAAAATGTTCTTCGAGTTTTAGCTACTTTTTTAGTTCTTTCTAAATATTTATTTTCACATTTAGGTGAGCAAAATCTTTCTTCTGCAGGAATTGATATTCCGCATACTGGACAGTGTTTGTGTGGTTTTGTCATGTTATCGACCTCAAATTTTAATTGTAAATGATTTAAAATTGAACTTTTAATCAAAAGTTTAAAAATTATGTATCCTTTATCTAACCATCTTAACTAGTATAAAAAAAAATGATATTTGGAATACTTATGATACACATATGTCATTCATATTTATAAAGACTACGATGAATTATGAAAAATTAAATGATGGACTGAATTTTTAATTATGAATAATTGTAGTCCCTATCTCACTGGTAACCGCTTTTTGAATATTTTCAGCATTTGTTCCGTTAACAATTCTGGTCTTTATCTTTGATCGTTTGATTATGTCTATTGCAGTGCTGTCAAAGAATTCGTAGGTGCCAGCTTTAGTCTCTTTACTGCTTAAAATAGACATCATTTCTATAGGGGTGATTTTTTCAAACATTTTGGCATCTTCATGCTTATTTGGATCTTTATCGTATAATCCATCTACTGATGTAGCGTTTATTAAAAGATCAGCATTCACAAATTCTGCAAGGATACTGCTAACGGCATCTGTACTGTGGGCTGGTTCAGTTCCACCCATAACCACAATTTTACCAGATACTGAAAATTCCATTGCTTCATGGAAATTTTTAGCTACTTTAGGATATGCATCTTCACCGAGCGCAAGTATTAGAAGTTTGGCATTTAATCTTGTAACATCAATTCCTATATCATCACATGCTGCTTCAGAAACTCCAAGATCCCTTGCAATTCCAATGTATTCACGAGCGGGCTTTCCACCACCAACTACAACAAATAATCTATGTTCATTATTCATACTTCTTAAAATATTAGCATAATCTTTAAATTTTTCATGGTTATTCTCTTTAATTATTATAGATCCGCCTACTGCAACCACAATTTTCATATTATCATCACCATATTAACTGTCGTGAAACTTAAATAAATATAATTCTCTATTATGAAATAGAATTAGTAAGGTTTTAATTATATTATTGAAGATATAATATAAAATAGATAGCTTATTATTTTAAATTATAATGATATAATGAATTAATTTACTCGTAAGGTTTTAATTATATAATTGGAGATATAATAGCTTATGTTTTGATATTCTAAATTGTGTTGATATAATGAATTAATTTACTAGTAAGGTTTTAATTATATAATTGGAGATATAATATACTAAACTCATGTTCTGATATTCTAAATTATGTTGATATAATGAATTAATTTACTATTACTATTATTAAGGAGTGATTTTTTTGGCTGAAGTATCATCAAAAGAGTTATACGAGTTTAAAAGAACCATTGAAGAACTCGCAGATAAAAAAGGAAGGGGAACAGAACTTGTATCAGTTTATATCCCCCCAGATAAACAAGTTAGTGATGTAGTAAAGCACATGAGAGAAGAATTAAGTCAAAGTGCTAACATTAAGAGTAAACAAACAAAAAAGAATGTACAGTCTGCAATTGAGGTAATCGTGCAGAAATTGAAATTATTCCCAAAACCTCCCGAACATGGGCTGCTTCTTTTTGTTGGAATGATCCCTAAAGGCGGTCCTGGTACTGAAAAAATGGAAACTTACGTTTTTGAGCCGCCAGAAGTTATACAGACTTACACATATCACTGTAATTCTGAATTTTATCTGGAACCGCTTCAGAATATGTTGGATGTAAAAGAAACATATGGTCTTGCGGTACTGGACAGAAAAGAAGCTACAATTGCTGTCTTACGCGGTAAACGAATTGATATTGTTAAAACATTAACTAGTGGTGTTCCCGGTAAGCACAAAGCAGGTGGACAATCTCAGCGAAGGTTTGATCGTTTAATTGACCTTGCAGCTCATGAATTCTTAAAAAGAATAGGACACCATATTAATGATGCTTTCTTACCAATTCCTGATTTAAAAGGAGTAGTATTAGGTGGGCCTGGTCATACCAAGGAAGAGTTCCTTGAAGGGGATTATATGCATTACGAAATTAAAAATAAGGTCATAACCACTGTAGATACATCTTATACTGGTGAATTTGGTATAAGAGAAGTCATTGACAAGTCCATGGATGTTTTAAATGAAATGGATATAATGCGTGAGAAAAAACTTGTACAGAGGTTTTTAAAGGAACTCATAAATGAAGATGGACTTGCATCTTATGGAGAAAAAGATGTAAGACGAAATCTTGAAATGGGCGCAGTTGAAGTCCTTCTTCTATCTGAAGATGTTAGTTACAAGCGTGAAACATGTGAATGTCCTGCATGTGCATATACAGAAGGAAAAACCATTAAAAAATCTGAAGAAATAGGAAATGAACAGTGTCCACAATGTGGAGAAATAATGAAGGTTGTTGGATCAAGGGACATTATCGACGAGTTTGTTGATATGGCTGAAGAAGTCGGATCTGATATCGAGATTATTTCAACAGAAACAGAAGAGGGAATGCAGTTGTTACGTGCATTTGGTGGTATTGCTGGAATACTCAGGTACAGAACATAGGATCTGTACCTCTATTTTTTTTATTAATTTAAAAAGTAGCTCAATAAAGCTATAATTTCTATTTTTTAAAAATAATTTAGAAAAAGAATTAAAAATTAAAGATTAGATTTTATCCTAACCTGCTTACACGAATCAAAGATTTTACAGGAACGCCTTCAATTTCGTCTATTCCTTTTTTATCGATTAAAACAGCCGCACAAAGTGGATTTGCCCCAAGATCGTTTAAGATATTTATTGCTTCATTTACTGTTCTTCCGCTTGTTATAACGTCATCCACAATTACAACTTTTTTACCTTCAACCGATGCAAAGTTGCTGCTTATTGCTCCTCGTGCATCTTCCTCTTTTCTGTGTTTTATAGGGTGAAATACAGTTATATCTGCGTCTATTAGTTCTGCCATCATGGTTGCAAATGGTACTCCACTTACAGTTATACCTACTACTACTTCAACATCACCATATTCTAAAGCTAAATCAGCCATGGCTGCAGATACATGCATCATTCTAGTAGAGCTACTACCTAAATTCTTCCAGTTTATTGCGAAATCAACTGGAGCTTTTTGGGCCCCTTCTTCCATCTTTTTACCAGTTACCTGTAAAATAAGCCATCTGGCGGTGTCTTTAGAGACATTAAGTTCATCTGCTATTTCTCCGGTGGTAAAGCCTCTGTTTCTTAGTTCATAAGCCCTTTTTATAAGCTCTTCATTCATAAAAACACGTCCAATTTAATTGAGGATTATTATATATAATATCTATACCTAATTTTTAGGATATTGCAATATAAGTTTTTATCTGTTACTAAACAGACATTATACAATGATTTGATTTTTAAGAAATAAAAATATATGGGAATTCATAATAATTTCTGTCATCTACGAAGTTTTTATAAAATTAGATATATAACAATTTAAATCTTAATTATCTAAAAATAAAAGTTTAAAGGCCGAAAAACTTTTAGTTTATCGACATTTTTAAAGTATACGGTTTTAATAATCATTTATTTCAACAGGAAGAGTATCTTTTGCAGATTTCATGGCTGCAGTTACAACTTTAAGTGCGTATATCCCATCTTTACCAGTAATCTTAGGTTCTTCACCGTTATCCACTGCATTTAAAAATGAACTTAATTCTTCCCTTAAAGGTTCTTTGTACTCTATATCCACATTCTGAGTGGATTTTCCGTATACATGAACTGTTTGATCAATATAATCTATGGAAATTATCCCGTCTACACCAGTTACTTCTAATTTCCTTTTTTTGTATGGTGTAAGCCAGTTTACTTCAAGCATACCAATAATACCATTTTTAAAACTGCTCATTATTTCTGCATGGTCTTCATATTCACATTTTTCAAGTCTGCTTCCCATATTAGCATATATTCTGGATATGGGGCTGTCAAAAAGGTGATACATTATGTCCACGTCGTGTATTGCAAGGTCTATTATAACTCCAACATCTTTAATTCGTGGAGGAAACGGACCTACTCTTTTTGCAGATGCAGATACAACTTCTCCAATAACATCGTCTTTTATAAGTTCTTTTGCCTTTCCTACAGCGGGGTTAAATCGTTCAACGTGACCGGTTGCAAGTTTAACTCCTTCATCTTTTGCAGCTTGTACCATTGCTTCTGCTTCTCTTAAGGTAAATGCTATTGGTTTTTCTACCAGTACATGTTTACCATGCTCTATTGCGTCCATAACAACATTGAAATGATGAGTAGTAGGAACACATACACTAACCGCGTCTATTTCAGGCATTTTAAGAATATCCATATAATCTACAAATCCTTTTGTACCATATTGGTTAGCAACCTCCGCTGATTTTTCTCTCATAAGATCAGATATAGCCAAGAGATTGGCATTTTCAAGTTCAGAATATACTCTGGCGTGGTGAATTCCCATAGCTCCTACACCAATTACGCCCACATTTACCTTATTCACACATAATCCTCCATTATTTTTGCAACATCTTTACCTAATTTTTCTGCGTCGTTTATTGATCCGCTTAATTTAGCTTCAGACAGTACATTACCTTCTTTTGTTAATAAAATACCGTAAACATCTAATTTATTGCCATCTGCCTTTGCAGATACTCCAAGCGGCCATTGACAGCCTACTCCAAGTTCTGCAAGCACAGCTTTTTCAGCTGCTACTTCTTGTACTGAATTAAAATGATTTAATTTTTCTAAAGTTTTTCTAACACTGCTGTCATGCCTTGCAACTACAGCTAGTGCTCCCTGCCCTGCTGCAGGGGTGAAATAGTCTACTGGAAATACTTCTTGGATATGATGAGCTAGACCAAGTCTATTAAGACCAGCTTCTGCCATTATTGTAGCATCATATTCTCCATTTATCACTTTTTTAACCCGTGTATCTATATTTCCACGTATTGGTTTTATATTCAAGTTTTTACCATGATAATTACAGAAAGCTTCCCTTCTCAGGCTGCTTGTTCCAATAGATGCTCCTTCTGGAAGTTCATCCCATTTATATGAAGATATCAGCACTTCATTTGGGGACTCTCTTTCAGGGACTGCTACTATCTCAAGGTCACCTGCAAGTTCTGTGGGAAGGTCTTTTAAACTGTGTACTGCAAAATCAACGTCTTCTTCCAGAACTGCTTTGTCCAGTTCCTTGGTGAATATACCTTTTACATCAATGGAATAAAGTTGAGAATCAGTGATTTTATCTCCGGTAGTTTTAATTATTTCCATATCTATTTCTTCGTTTATTATTTTAGATAATTGACTGATTATACTTTTCGTTTGAGTCACTGCTAAATTGCTTCCCCGGGTGCCAACTTTCAAAGAATCCTCTCCAAATTATTTAATAAACTAAAAAACTCTTCAAAAATCGATAGATTTTCGAATGCCGCCGAAAAATCGCAGATTTTTCGGGCTGCAAAATTAAAAATTTTGCAAGCTGTCAAACATTCATGTTTGATGTTTACGAAATCATCAAAAATCGAAGATTTTTGTGAGATAAGAAATGCTATGCATTTCTTATATTTTTAATTTCGTAACAGCAAAATTCGTAGAATGTTTGCATGCATGTAAAAAATCGCAGATTTTTTACTGTTGCGAATTACAAATTCGCAAACATCAAAAAAATGAATTTTTTTGAATGTTTTAATATAGCTTTTCCTCTGAACTCCATATTGAATGTTCATCAATGACCTTTAAAAATATTTTTGTGAATAATTTCACATTTAGATCATAACTTTATAAGAATTGTCATAACATCATAACTTTATAAGATTGATTTATTGGTCTTTAGGTATATAATTTAAGATTTATCCCAGATCTTTATGTAATTTCAAAATTCTCTTATTTAAATTATCTTCGGGCAATATCTGAAAAATTGGATCTGTATATCAAAAGAATCATTTTAGAATCCATTTGGACGGCTTCATCAATAGCATTATTAAAGTCAGTATACTTATATTTTCGTTTTATCATGTTTGTGATGTTTTTACCGAGTTCATCAACCAATATAAGCTGAATTTTAGGATCCATGTCATTAAAAAACCTTGCAGTGGCCTCTTCATCTATCTCTTCACAGGTTACTCCATATTTGCCCCCAAAGATGACGGATGGACTTTCTAGATCTTGAATCATTTTAACTGATTTTTTAATGGCCGTAACATTGATTCCAGGATTAATTTCCTCTATAATTTTACTTCTTTTGTAGCTTCTTATGGATGTCCGCCCATCGATCCCTTTAAAGTTTTTTAATCCTTTTCTAATTTGATTAATAGGAATTTTTAAAATCAAAGCAGCACATACAGCTCCGAGAACGTTGTTTAAATGGTGTTCTGCGGGTGCAAAAGTTGAAACAACAAATGAAGTATTTATAATAGTTCCATCTATGGTTTTAAGGCCATTAACTTCCACGTTAAAAGATGTTTTGTCAAGCCCAAATTTTAAGTTAGATGCATAGACATTTGCGCCCTTATTAATGTCAAATGTAACTGTATTTTTGTTAAAATTGAGATAAAACTGATTGTATGAATCAAAATCGCATGCAACTACCTTACTTTTAAATATTTGGGATTTGGCCTGACTTGCAGTTTTTCCTTTAGATGCTATGGTATAATTTTCAGCTATATTGGTAAGTATACCTGCATCTGCAAGTCCTGTTCCTCCAAGAGAGGTTTCGAATATACAAATTCCAATATTTTTATAATCTTTAGCTAATTGCCATGTTTCAATGATGCTTGCAGGAGTTATGCTTATATTTTTTTTTAAGAGGGTGCTTGTACCGTTTTCTACAACTTCAACCCCTAAGCTGCTTAAAATTAATGGATTTAAATCGTTAAATATTTCCTTGAGCATTTTTACAGTGCTGGTCTTTCCTTTTACTCCCGTAACTTCAATTACAGGAACATTAATCTGGTCTTTCATCAGAAATTTAACTGCTTCGTGGTGGGTCATATCGACTTTTGAGTCAATTTTACAGTGTACTGGGGCAATGATTAAAAAATCATTATTATTTGCCTCATCCAGAAACGATTTTTCAACAAATTTTATCCTTTTTTTTTCTAAAGAGAGTTTTTCATCTAGAGAAAGCGTGTTGTAAATGTCTAATGCAAAAACTTTAAAATCATCTAATTTTGAAAATTCTGAAGCTATTAATTTGCCTCCATGTGTCATGTCAACGATTAATGCATTCATTGGTTATATGCTCCTGTGAATTCGCTAAAAATAAAAAAGAATTAAGTTATTCTAGTCCTATTCCGCCTTTTATGAGCTTTTCCCTCACTTTTTTATAGAACTCTTTGGTTAACCTTACAAAATAAGCATGCTGGTCTGATTTTTTAAATATAACCTCTTCCATGTAGTTGATTTCTTCTTCAACCTGTCCATCTATAACTGCTATGGCTTTTTTACCTTCTCTAAGCAGCTTTACACTTATTATACTTTCTCCAGATACTACTGTAGGACGCGAGCCAAGTTTAAATGGACATATGGGAACTATTATAAATGCATTTACACGAGGATCAACAATAGGACCTCCTGCAGACATTGCATATGCAGTAGAACCACTTGGAGTTGCAATTATAAGTCCATCGGCCCGTAACTCTTCAACAATTTCATCGTCAACTCTTATTTCAAGATGGAGCATTTTTGCGGGTCTTCTAGTCATTAAAACAACTTCATTTAACGCCGGTGCCAGATCCTTGTTGTGCCATACTTCAAGACGAGTACGTTCTTCAATGAAATAATTACCATTTAAAACTTCTTTAAGGGCATGGAATGACTCTTCAGGACCTATTTCTGTTAGAAAACCAACTGTACCCATATTTATCCCAAATATAGGGATATTTTTTCCATCTATAAAACTCTGGGTTCTTAAAATTGTCCCATCGCCCCCAATGGCAATGATAATATCTACATCCATGTCATGGATTTCTCTGGCAGAATCATGGTATTTATCAAGCTTCTTTACAAGGGCAGTATCTAAAAAAACTTCTACTCCTTTCTTAATTAAAAAATCAGTTAATTCATCTGTAAGTTCAATGGCTTTATGAATATCAAGGCGTGCCGCAATTCCTATGCGCATCATAAAACCTCCGTAATATTTGTTATATCTTTATGAATGTTTGAATTACATGCTGCAATTAAAGATGTCCTTTCTGTTACTTTCAATTTATTATCCAAGCTTTTTCCATGCTCATTGGTAACTGTCCCTCCAGCCTCTTCAACTATGAGTTTAGCTGCGGCAATATCTACTACTCTTAAATTTCCTCGGATATCTAAAAAAGCATCGTAAGTGCCATCAGCAACATAACACAGTTCAGTGGCAACAGAACCAAGCAGCCTAATTCTTCTTACAGTTTTACATATTTCATTCATTTTGTTCATTGCCCCTCGGACATAGGCCCCTATTAAAGAATCAGTAATATCTTCCTTTGATGATGGAACTGCAGCTGTACCATTTAAACTAGCTCCTTTTCCCTTGATTGCTTCATAAATGTCTCCAGTTGCAAGATTTTTAACAAAACCAATTTCAATATCCTGCAGTGTGAGTGATTTCAATGATTTAATGGATGAATCTGCTATGGCAATTGATATTCCATAAAAGGGGATATTTTTAAGGGCATTAATGGTCCCATCCAGGGGATCAACTACAAAAACAACTTCGGATGGTCCTTCTCCAATTTTAAATTCACCTATTTCTTCGCTTATAAGAGTCACAGATTTTCCAGTATTTTCTAAAATTTCTATAACTTTTTCTTCTGCAACGACATCGATCATTTTGGTGGGGGTACCGTCGGCACCCATTTTCACTGTTTCGCCGGATTTCTCTCTACCTACAAGCGGAGAAACGGCTTCATCTACTTCTGTTATTATTCGATATGAAACTGCCCTCCAAAATTCAATATCTTCTTTTTTCATGATTTTACCCCAAATAAACAATTGAAGAAATTACTGAGCCTTCATTTTCCACCACATGACTTTTTTCCTCAACGATTATTTCGTTTATCTTCATTTTTCTTATTTCCATCATCTGTTCTGCCATAAAGACCGCATATTTTTTTACTTCTTCTGGATCTTCGTTTACAGCTGAGTGCTCAACAACACAGCCAAAATCATCCGATGTCGCGACTGCTATTACAGCAGTAATCACATCTCCTTTTTTATCTGATGTTGCATGGGCTAAAACACAGTTTATCATGTCTCCTGCTGTGAGTTCCGGGAGTTCTACAAATTGAGAACCTGCGGGGAGAATACTGGATACTTTTATTAAATTTACGTCTCCTATTCCTGCATCTAACAGGGCATTATCAAATGCATTGAGTTTACTTGGGCCTTCTGCTTTTCCTGATGTTATTGCTACTTTCATTGTTATCACTTAATAGATTTAAATATTGAAAAAGATATAGTTAACTTTAATAGATAATAAAACATTTATTGTGCAAAAATTATACGTTAATTAGATGCAATGTCAAATAATTTAACTTGAGCATTTAAAAATCTGTTTTATGGATACAGATCATTATTTGCACAAATTCAAATCATGATCATTGATATTAATCTATTCATGATCATGTGATTTGAAATCCTTTCGAAATCATTGATTTTCGAAAGTTTTTGAACATTATCTATAAAACTTTTATATACATACACAAATAAAATATCTTTTAGATTTAATTAAAGAGCTAAATTTGGTAAGTCTTAGACATATTAATTTCATGTTTAAATAATTGTTATAGTGAAGAATGTATTTTTATATTGGGTGATAGATTTTAATAATATTATCTAATTATGGAAAATTATAATTCCAGATGTTTGGAGTAACAAGCATTTGTTATCGCTATAAATTTCATAAGTTCTTTAATATTAATTTAATTTGGAGGTAAATAACATGTCAAAGAAGGTTGTAGAAGTAAAAACCTTAAAAGTAGGTAAATATGTCATATTAGATGGTGAAGCATCAAAAATCAAAAGTATCCAGACATCATCCCCTGGAAAACACGGGGCTGCAAAAGCAAGAGTAGAAGCTGTCGGTATATTCGATAACCAGAAAAGAAGCCTTGTAAAACCTGTAGATGCTAAATGTGACGTGCCTATGATCGATAAAAGGGTAGCTCAGGTTCTTGCTCTAATGGGAAAAGAAGTTCAACTCATGGACATTGAAAGTTACGAAACTTTTGAATTACCTATTCCTGACGAACTTAAAGATGATATAGTTGAAGGTGTAGAAGTTGACTATATTGAAGCTTTAGGTAAACAAAAAATCATGAGGGTTAAATAATTGAGTTAATTTCAATTATTCTCTTTTTTTTAAATATATTTTAATTATTACACATTTAATAGATGATAAAATGCTTTTTTATACAGAAAACCCCTTACAATTTGCTTTTTCGAAGTTATGGGGTGATGATGAATCAGCAGATGATACTAAAAAATTTGGTTTTATAGGCATTCCTTTTGATAGCACTTCAACCTACAAACCCGGTTCAAGATTTGGTCCAAGGGCAGTTCGTGAAGCCTCTTATAATTTTGAAAGATATAATATAATTTTAGATAAAAATTTAGATGCATCTCTTTTTGATTTTGGCGATATCGAAGTAATTCAAGGTAATTTTGAAAAAACATCTTCAATTATAGAATTCACGGTTAAAGAACTTTTAGATAAAGATATCATTCCAGTGGCTGTAGGTGGAGAACATACGATAAGTTCTGGAATATTGAAAGCTCTTGATGTTGAAAATACCACTATTGTCCATTTTGATGCCCATATGGATTTAAGAGATGAATATATGGGTGAAAAATATTCACATGCGACTGTAATGCGCAGGATATTTGATTTGAATCCAAAAGACATGATTCAAATTGGTATAAGGTCCTGCTCGGAGGATGAAATGTCTTTTGCAAAGGAAAACAAGATAACCTATTTCACGCCCCATGAAGTTAATAAAAACATAGAACTGGTTAAAAATACAATAAAGAACATTGAAGGGCCATTATATGTAACTGCGGATATTGATGTGCTTGATCCGGCTTATGCTCCTGGTGTTGGTACTCCATCTCCATGTGGATTGAATCCATTCCAACTGGAAAGCTTGATCCATTGTTTAAAAGACAAAGAAGTCATTGGATTTGATTTAGTAGAAGTTTCATCAACTGAAATTGGGGATATAACATCTATAAATGGTGCAAAAGTTATCTATGATTTTCTAGCTGTCCAATGAATTAATTTTGGTGTAATCTTAATTTGACCATAAATCATATGGATTTTCAGATGTTTTAGACAGTATTTTTCTATTTGATCTTTTATTTTCACTATAATTGCCTTAATTTAAACTTTCATAGTAATTTTTAATTAAAAATGGCGTGAAAGTGCCATTTATTATCAATAATTGCTTCACATTTCTTTTATTTTCATTTTCATCTTGATCGTTTTTTTAAATCCTCTCAAAATTTATATACCATAATTTAGTAATAGATAGTCACATAAGAATTCTGGAGATAAAAAGTTTAAATCCATTTAAAAAGAAATCTTATGATGTTTTGTATACTTAAATGCCAATAAGTATGCTAAGTTAAATTTAATTAATATTTTAAAGATTATTTCTTTACTTTAGACTAAATTGGAGATGTTATTATGGATACAAGAGAAGTTAAACTTTCAGGTCATATAATAGATTCATTAACACTCCCAAAGACCCTTGATCTTATAATGGATATGGGCGGGGACTTTGAGATTCTCGATGTTAACATAGGTAAACAGAAAAAAGATGTAAGTCATGCTAAAATACGAGTTATAGGAGATAATGAATCTCATTTAGGCGAAATTCTCGATGAATTAAGTGAAATAGGGGCAGTTATTTCTGAAATTAAGGAAATTGAACTTGTTCCATCTAAGAAGGATAAGACTCTCCCTGATGATTTTTATTCAACCACAAATCATCCAACATCTGTAAGGTATGCTGGAGAATGGATCGAGGTTGAAGATATTGAAATGGATTGTATGATTGTAATTGATCCAGAAAGTAAACGCGCGTTATGTAAGCCGATAGGGCGAATCGAAGAGGGAGACTTAGTGGCCGTTGGAAGAGAAGGTATCAAAGTGGAACCTCCTGAAAGGCCAAGGGGTAAAAAAGGAGTCTTTGAATTCATGTCAAGTGAAGCATCTTCCGAAAAGCCGGTAAGATCCATAGTTAAAAACATAGCATCTGAAATCAGGGAAATTAAGAAAAGAAATGGAAAAATAGCTATAGTAGCAGGTCCTGCAATAGTACACACTGGATCAGCCCCAATTTTAGCCAGGATGATAAGAGAAGGGATTATAGATGTATTATTTGCTGGAAATGCCCTTGCAACACACGATATTGAAAATGATCTCTATGGAACCTCCCTTGGAATATGCACAAGAAGTGGTGAAGCCGTTGTTAGGGGACACAGGCACCATATTTATGCAATCAATGAAATTAATAAAGCTGGTTCAATAAAAGATGCTGTTGAGAAGGGTGTACTGAAAAGCGGAATCATGTATGAATGTGTTAAAAATGACGCACCTTTCGTACTTGCAGGTTCAATCAGAGATGACGGGCCACTTCCAGATGTTATAACTGACGTTATTCAAGCTCAGGATGAAATGCGTAAATATGCACAGGATGTTGACATGGTAATCATGATTGCAACCATGCTCCACTCCATAGCAGTTGGTAATATACTCCCATCTTATGTAAAAAGCATATGTGTGGATATAAACCCTGCAACAGTCACAAAACTTGCAGATAGGGGAAGTGCACAGGTTGTGGGCGTTGTGACTGATGTCGGGGCATTCTTGCCTATCCTTTACGAAAGTTTAGAAGGTTTAGATTGTATTAAAGATTAATAATTAAAAAATAAATTCTGTACCTGTAAAAAGGGTACTTATCTTTTTGTTTTAAGTGGAGAATGCATAGTTACAGGTTTAATTTTTTAAACCTTCAAAATTACAATATTAACATTTTAAACGTTTTCAAATGATTCAATTATGTTATTCACCTTTTCTTCAAGTATTTCAACGATCCTTGAATCAGCACCAAATGGTTCAGTGTAGATAATTTCACCATCGAAATCAATTCTTTCACTTTCATCAAAATTATGGATTTTTGATGGTCTTTTTGTATCGCTTAAGCGGAGAACGTATTCAATATCCTGTTTTGTATGGATTCCATGTGCTATAAATGCAGGTACAACGACTATTTTCTTTACCTGCCTTTTTTTAAGGGTATCAACTGCAGCTGCTATTGAAGGTTCTGCTATGTTCATAAATCCTACTTCAACAGGATATTCTGAATCTTTTTTGTATCCTTCTGCCAGTTTATAGAGGACTTCTTGCCCATAGGGTAAACTACTTCCATGTCCAACAAGTAAGATGCCTATTTCATTATCTTTTGAATCTAGATTTAGATGCATATTATCACTTCTATTACATATTTTTTTCAATATCTAAATTTATTTTAGGTTTAACGGGTTATTTTCGTATTTTTTGAGTTATAATGAACTTTAACATTTGTTTGCATGTTCATTCCTTAAATGGGAAATCAATATTTTACATCATAACTCATTTTAGATACTTATTAACAATATTATAATAGTCATCATCGTATTTAAAGACATGTTCAAGCTTATTTGACTATATATAAAATTAATTTGACTTATTTTGATCTTTAAACATATATTAAATCTTTTTTGATTAAAAATAAAGTTAATTTGAATAATTTAATTATTTGAAGCTTTTAAATTTTTAATTGAAATCCATTTTTTAACAAAAAATAAACTGAAAGGGTATAAAAATTATGAAAATTTCCCGAAATTGAGTATATCTAAAAAAATATTCAACCACGTTTTTTAAATAATTTTAAGCAAATTTTGGAGTACTTAATACCTCTGTTTAAATAAAGAATAAACTGAATTTAAAAAATAAAGAAAGATATTTTAGTTAAATATCAATTTTGGCCTTTCACTTTAAGATCAGAGTAATTCATAGTGGGAGTATGTTCCGTATCTTCATAAACAGCATCATTCTTATTTTTAATTCCTATTCTCAGTGCATTAAGGATAACGGCAAGTGTTAAACCAACGTCTCCAAGGGTAACTGCTACCCATAACGAGACAAATCCAAATACTGCAAGTGCTGCAAGTGCTACTTGAATTAAAAGGGCTGCTGAAACGTTTTGTTTAACTACAGACATTGTTTTTCTACTTAAGTCAATGAGGTAATTGATTTTTGAGATGTCGTCCTGCATTAATGCTATATCTGCTGTTTCTATTGCTACATCAGATCCTGCAGCACCCATAGCGATACCTACATTGGCTCTTGCAAGTGCTGGAGCGTCGTTTACACCATCACCGATCATTGCAACACATTCTCCTTTATCAAGTAGTTTATCAACTATTTTGACTTTATCTTCAGGTAAAAGGCCGCTGTAATATTCATCAATTCCTATTTTGGCGGATACAGCTTTTGCAGTGCCTTCATTATCACCAGTAAGCATGACAGTTTTAATATTTCTTTCTTTAAGTCCGGCAATGGTACTTTTTGAAAGGTCTCTTATTTTATCCATTAACCCTATTACAGCAAGTATGTGTTCATCATTTCCAAGAATTACAGCGGTTTTACCATCATTTTGAAATTTGTTTATTAATTCTTCAGGAAACTCTGGATCACCTTTAAAAAGACTTTTTTTACCAATATGGAACATTTTATCATCTATTATGCCTTTAATACCGTTTCCAGTAATTGATTCAAAGTCTTTAACTTCTTTAAAGTCCATATTTGATTCTTCAACATAGTTTATAATTGCTTCTGCAAGGGGATGTTTAGATCTGGATTCCAGTGAACCTGCTATTTGAAGAATTTCATTTTTAGAGTAATTATTTAATGGTATAACATCTGTGACTTCTAATTTTCCTTCTGTAAGGGTTCCAGTTTTATCGAAGACAATAGTACTGATATTTTTGATTTCTTCAACATATTTGGAACCTTTAATCAGTACACCATTTCTTGTACTTGCAGTTACCCCTGAGACCATAGCTACAGGAGTAGATAGTAAAAATGCGCATGGGCATGAAATTACCAGAAGAACCAGTGCTCTGTATATCCATGTGTATAACGGTTGTCCAAATATGAGTGGAGGTACTACTGCTATTGCAGCTGCAATCAAAACTACTGCAGGGGTGTAATATTTTGCAAACCTTTCAATAAAAGCTTCAGTACTGGATTTTTTCTTCTGTGACTCTTTTACAAGCTTTATAATCTTTGAAAGTACTGTTTCATCTGATTTTTTAGTTACTTTAACCTCTAAATATCCTTCTTCATTTAAAGTAGCTGCAAAAACATTGTCTCCTTCAATTTTAGTGACAGGTATGCTTTCTCCAGTAATTGCTGCCTGGTTTACTGCAGATACTCCATTAATCACTATCCCGTCTAATGAAATTTTCTCACCAGGTCTTACAACAAGAATGTCATTCACTTTTACATCATTTACATCTAATTCAACGTTTTTACCGTTTATTTTAACAGTAGCAGTGTCTGGAACTAATTTTAAGAGGCTTTTTATGGATTTACGTGCTCTATTTCCAGCATAATCTTCTAAAAACTCTGCTATATAGAACAGGAATATTATTACAGCTCCTTCTGCACCGGATCCTATTGCAAAGGAAACAGTGACTGCTATGGTCATTAAAAGATTCATGCTGAAATTACCTTTTAAAAGGCCCATAATTCCGCTTTTAATTATTTCATACCCGGACATTGCTATAACTGCTAAAAATATGATTTCAGATACTATTTCTTGACCTGTAACGTAATTGAAATACAATCCGATAGGCAGTAGTATAGCTGATGTAAGCATAACGAAAAGATTTTTTCTGGTCCATAAAGACTCTCTTTCTTCGAGTAATCCTTCATTGCAGCCGCATCCACATCCATGACTGGTACTTTCTAATTCACAAGTATCTTCCTGAGTTGAATCTTCACATCCGCAACCACAGGAGTCCTCTGTTTCTATTTCACAGGTATTATCTTCTTCGCCGTGGGCTGAATGTTCATCACAGTCACAATGGTGCTCTGAGTGACTTGTAATATGATTTTCTTCTTTTTCAGTTGAGTCTTCGTTGCAACCGCAGCCGCATGAATCTCCTGATTCTTCATCTCCACATATTGATCCTTTATTATTGTGGGCATGATTGTCATCACAGTCATGGTGATTCATTTCTTTTATCTGGCAGGTATCCTGTTTTTCTTTGTTTTCAGTTGAATTATCACTGCAGGATTCATTTGATCTGTAATCTTCGGTTTTACAGGAAGTTATTTCTTTATTTTCCATGTTTAAATCTCCATTTGAATACACTTGATCTTACAAACATATCATCATATGAATTGATGTTCATATGAGTATATATATTTTATGCTTTAAAATTTTAAAATAAAAAAAGTAGATATGCAATTTTATAATAGTTTAAAACTAATTTCAATGATTTTATTTATTTTTGAGCTTTAATATTCCTTTTTATATTCATGAATTAAGATTTATGCATGAATTTTGAGTATAACTATATTTAACTCTTTAAATCAAAATAAACATTTAAAATAATTTATAAAATAAAATTAATTATTAATAAAATTGAGAATTTATTTAAAAAAGATAGTTTACAGTTTTTCTCGGGTATGTTCCACACCAAGCTCGATCATTGAGACAACATGGTCATCTGCAAGAAAATAATAAGCCATTTTACCTTCTCTTCTGAATTTGACCAGATTTTTAGTTCTTAAAACTCGAAGCTGATGTGAAATAGCTGATTGGCTCATATCAAGTACTGCAGCTAAATCGCAAACACATAAATCCTTTTTAGATAATGCATACAAAATTTTAAGTCTGGTTGAATCCCCAAATATCTTAAAATTATCAGATACTTCAAAAAGAAGTTCGTCTTCAAGCATCTGAGACTTTATTTCTTTAACATTATCTTCGTGCACACATACAATTTCACATGTATCTTTCTCTTCCATATGAATAAATGGTCCTATTTATCCTATAAAATTTTGGATTTTAGTGCGCACAGATAGCTTTTCAATAATTTAAACATGCTTTGATGGTGCAGTAGCGTTCCTTCTACAATTAGGCTAAAATCAGATTGATTTATTTATAATCGCCAGTACTTTATTGGATATATTCATAAAAACAGGATATATTTATGTTTTTAGATTTTAAAAATTATAAAATTCTTTAATTTTAGATTTCTCAAAAATAACTGGTTCATTGATTATTCTTTAATAAGGAGGCGGGGATCTGGATAATTCCAGATCCCTTAAATTGGCTTTTTTGGAGGATAAATATGTATGGTAGACCTATTTAACGTGTAGTACATGTTTGACCCTAAATATGATTTTAAGCTAGTTTTTTGGCAGAAGAAGGCCTAAAACCATATTTAATGTTTAAATTGCTTAGAAAACATGGTTTTAAGATGTACATTTGAGCTGAGGATGACTCAAAACCATATTTTCATAACTTCCATATTTTTAGGCGAACCTAAATAATGTAAAGTTAGGTATACTTAAATTCTTCATTGTATATAAAGTTTTAGGCTTTCCTAAAAATTAGTGAATTATTTTGAAACATTCGATTAAAATAATTCAAAAATAAAAATCAATTCAATTTTAAATGAATTTTATGTGGACGATTCGATTACCAAACCTGTCTTTAAAGGTTGGAATTAGCGACAGCCATCGTATTATTTTCCATCTATCTTTATGGTAGTCAAAGTAATGCCAATCTTCAATAAATTCAATTCCATCGTTCAGTTTTTCAATTTCTTTTCCTTTTTTGATTCCCCACTGGAGTCTGGCTTCTATCTGATACTGATCCTTGATAATATCCTGCTTCTGGTTTTGTTTTACCAGTGATGCAGGTGTGGTCTCAAGAAGCATTTCAACCTCCTTAAATGCAGCGGCTAATTTACTCATTATGTCTTTAACTTCCTGTTCTGTGAGATACATGAATATTCCCTCTGCAATTATCATAACATGTTCATTTGCATTGATATCATCTATCCATGAGTAGTCAAATACAGATTTGGCGATCATTTTATGTCTTTCACTTTCCTGAAAGAATTGCTTTCGAATACTGATTACTTCAGGTAAATCCAGGTCATACCAAATAATTCTGCCATTATCCGCCCTTAAAAAACGAGTATCAAGGCCACACCCAATATTGATGATGGTGGCATCTTGATATTTATCAATAAAAGATTTTACTGCTCTATCTAAAATTTCAGTTCGAACAGCAACACTGACCAGTGTTGGCTCTTGATTCTTAAATTTGGAAAAGTCATATTCAATTTGGTCCATTATCTCTATGGCTTTTTCATCTTTAATAATGGGATTATCATTTTTTGTTTCTGTTGCCCGGGCCCACAGGGGAACCAGCAATGTTTCAGGCACGCCTTTTAATTTTTGCTCCATGTTTTAGCACCACTGGATATTCGAGATGTAATAGTTAGTATCTAGTTTATATAATGTGTTTCTATCTAATTTGATCAATAATTTATAAAATTATAAACAAAAGTAATACTATGGAAGGAGTACAAATTTTAGGTGCGGGTCCTGCGGGGTTATCTGCAGCCATAAATCTGGCTCGATCTGGCTATAATGTAGATATTTTTGAAAAGAGTGCAGATGTGGGCTCAAGATTCCACGGAGACTTCCAGGGGCTTGAAAACTGGTCTGATAAAGAAGATGTTCTTAATTTATTTAAAAGTATGAATATTGATATTAATTTTAAATATAATCCATTTTTAGAACTTAAAATCTTTAATGAATCTAAAATATGGAATTTTAAATGTAAAAGACCTGCATTTTATCTTGTTAAAAGGGGATCAAAAGAAAAAACTTTAGACACTGCTTTAAAAAATCAAGCCTTGGATTTGGGAGTAAATATTCATTTTAACGAAACAATTCCTGAAAATAAAGCTGATATTATCGCAACTGGGCCTATAAAAGATAAAATTTATGCTGCAGCAAAGGGCATTACCTTTAAAACTTCATTCCAAAATACTGCAGTTGGCCTTGTTAATAATAATACTGCTTTAAATGGTTATTCCTACCTTTTAATTGCAGATGGACAGGGTTGCATGGCCACTGTTTTATTCAATAAGTTTAACAACATCAGTTCTTATTTTAAACAAACAGAAAGAATTTTTAATGATAAATTTGATTTGAATTTGAAAGAAGTGGGTAATATGGGTGGTGTAGGAGGTTTCTCCAGTGAAAATGTTTTTAAACGTGGTAAAAGGTTATATGTGGGGGAAGCTGCAGGTCTGCAGGACTTTTTATGGGGATTTGGGATTAAAAGCGCTGTGACATCAGGATACCTTGCTGCAAAAAGTATAATTGATGGAAAAGATTACCAAAAATGTGCAGAAGGATTTTTCAATGACAAATTGAGGGCAGGTATGGTCAACCGTTATTTATGGGAAAGATTTTGTTTTTTAGATTACTCATTTATAGTAAACAGGATTCACAAAGCAGATGATCATCTTAAATTCCTTAATTACTTTTATAACTCTAATTTTATTCATAAAATGATTTATCCATTTGCTAAAGGATATTTGAATAAAAAATATGAGATTTTAAGAATCTAACTTTTTTAAACATAAATAAAAATACAGTTAAATAATTTATGAATGTTAAATTAGATTAACAATCAATTTTTCAAGGAGTGTTATCCATGATCAGAGGCAATTTAGTTAATCCGTTTACTGAAGAGATCTACCCTGCAGAAATAGAAGTGCATGATGGAATGATAGAATGCGTGAGGCAAATTGAAGGTAACTTTAACCAGTATATTTTACCTGGATTTATCGATGCACATATACATATCGAAAGTTCAATGCTCACGCCTTCAAGGTTTGCAGAAGCAGTTGTACCACATGGAACAACATCTGTTGTATCAGATCCCCATGAAATTGCCAATGTTCTTGGAATCCCTGGAATAAAATATATGATTGAAGATGCATCAACTGTTCCTCTTAATGTGTTTTTTACAGCCCCTTCATGTGTTCCTGCAACGCCGTTTGAAACTTCAGGTGCTGTAATTGGCTCAAAAGAGATTGATGAACTCCTTAAATATGAAGAAATGGTTGCACTTGGAGAAATGATGAATTTTCCAGGGGTTTTATCAGGTGATCCTGAGGTTATGGCCAAAATTGCAGCCGCAAAAAATCATGGAAAGCCTGTAGATGGACATGCGCCTCTTTTAAGTGGAAATGACCTTTGTAAGTATATTGCAGCAGGGATTTCAACTGATCATGAATGCACATTGAAAGAGGAAGCAATTGAAAAAAGAAAGCTTGGAATGAAAGTGATGCTGAGACAGGGCTCGTCTGCAAAAAATCTAGCAGATTTAATAGGTGCGGGCGGTGATTTCATAATATCTGATGATAAACATCCGGAAGATCTCTTAAAAGGGCATGTTAATTTAATGCTGAAGGAAGCTGTTGAACTGGGAGAAGATCCAGTTAAAGTAGTTAAGATGGTAACTGTTAATCCTGCAGCTCATTATGGCTTAAATACTGGATTAATTGCTCCTGGAAAATCTGCAGATATGGTTGTAGTCGATGATCTTACAAATTTCAAAGTAAAAGAAGTTTATATAGATGGAAATATTGTTGCACGTGAAGGGAAAGCACTATTTTCTGTTAATCCAGTTGAACTTGAAAGTACATTTAAAATAAGTTCTAAAGAACCTGCAGATTTTGAAATTTCATCTTCCAAAGGAGAAGAAAAAGTAAGGGTAATTGATGTACTTGAGGGGCAGCTGCTTACTGAAGAATCTGAAGCAGTACTGTCTGTTGCAGAGGGTAAAATAGAGCCAGATGTGGAAAATGATATCTTAAAGATAGCAGTTCTTGAAAGATACGGCCATAACAAAATGACAAATGCATTTGTACAT
Source organism: Methanobacteriota archaeon (assembly GCA_023409695.1). GTDB lineage: Archaea > Methanobacteriota > Methanobacteria > Methanobacteriales > Methanobacteriaceae > Methanobacterium_D. Next base: position 22,959 of record JAEYQZ010000028.1, read on the forward strand.
GGATTTGGACTTAAAAATGGGGCAATTGCATCAAGCGTGGCCCATGATTCACATAATATCATTACAGTTGGAACAAATAGTCAGGACATGGCAGACGCCGTTAACAATCTTGTTAAAAATAACGGCGGGCTTGTAACTGCATCTAAGGGGTGTATCCATTCCTTAAAACTTCCAATAGGTGGATTGATGAGTACAAAGTCTGCGGAAGAAGTGGCTTTTAAACTTGAAGTTTTACATAATGCTACGGCTGATATGGGTTGTAAACTGGCTTCTCCTTTTATGACCCTGTCATTTTTAGCCCTTCTTGTAATCCCTAAACTAAAAATAAGTGATATGGGACTATTTGATGTCGAAAAATTTGATTTTGTGGATGTTGTAAAGTGAATTTGGTGATCTCATGAAAGTTATACCGCTTGCCTTTGAGAGTATGGGCGTAAGGTCCATGGCTACATTTGTTGAAACTGACCAGAAAATAATTATAGACCCTGGAACATCTATAGCTCCTAAAAGATTTGGATATCCTCCATGGAAAGATGAATTTGACGCTTTATATGAGACTAGAGCTAGAATTAAAGAGTATGCCAAAAAATCAGACATTATGACTATAAGCCATTACCATCATGACCATTATACTCCATTTGAACTTGGAAAATTTCTTGATTCATCTCCAAAGGCTGCAGAGGAGCTTTATCAAGGAAAAAAGCTGTTTATTAAACACCCTACTTCTCAAATCAATAAAAGCCAGCAAAAACGAGCTTCTGATTTTTTAAAGAATTTAAAAAATTTAGACTGTGAAGTATCATATGCAGATGGTAAATCATTTGAAGTGGGAGATACATCTATTAAATTTTCAAATCCACTTCCTCATGGTTCACAAGGGAGTAAATTAGGTTATGTAGTGGCTGTAACCATAAGGTGGAATGGAAAAAGCTTTATGCATGCATCTGATGTTCAAGGGCCTATTTATGGGGAAGCAAAGCAGGTTATTCTTGAAGAAAAGCCAGATATGCTGATATTAAGCGGGCCTCCTGTTTATCTTACGGGGTATGCTGTTGAAAGAGAAGATATTGAAAAAGCTCGAATCAATCTAATCGAAATAGCAGAGCAAATACCTGAGGTGGTAGTGGACCATCACCTTTTAAGGAGTACAAGATATCTTAATTTTATAAAGTCGGTGGAGAAAGAATCTGGCAGTAAAATAAGAGTAGCATCTCAAATAATCGATAAGGAACCTGATTTATTAGAGGCAAGGCGAAAGCAATTTTATAGGGCCTAAATTTATTAAGAGCGTCTGGTTATTCATTTAAAATTTTTAAAATATGATAACTGTTAAATCACACATAATTCATATTATGTGGGCTTAATGGCCTTAAAAAAGCAAAATTCTGTTTTTATAATAAAAAAACTTATATTGTAATAAAAGTAAATATGACCATCTTATTACGGGATAATGCCATTATAGGACTATAGTTCAAATTATAATCTTGAATATTTAAGGATGATAAGATGGATGCTAAGTACGTTAACGTTCTTTTAATAGAGGATAATCTTACAGACACAGCTTTAATACGAGAAATGTTAAAGGAAGTACGAAAACCTATATTTAAGTTACACAATACTCGTTGCCTTGAAGATGGATTAAATCATATAGAAGAAAAGGGGACAGATGTACTCTTACTGGATTTAAACTTGCCGGATAGTTTTGGCTTTGATACGTTTCTGAAAGCTAAAGAAAGGGCACCCCAGATTCCTATCGTTATATTGAGTGCATTTGATGATGAAGACATTGCGATTAATGCAGTTAAAGGTGAGGCACAGGATTATTTAATTAAAGGAAAAGTTGACAGCAGCCTTCTTGCACGATCTATATCATATGCTATTGAACGCAAAGTAATTGAAGGCGAATTAATAAGGCACCGAGATCATCTTGAGGAAATGGTTCAAGAAAGAACTATTGAACTTCAAGCTGCAAACGAGCGGCTTCAAAACGAGATAGAAGAACGTAAAAGGGCTGAAGAAGAGATTAAAACATCACTTGAGGAAAAAAATATACTCCTTGAAGAGATACATAATCGAGTTGAAAATAATTTACAGACAATCTCAAATCTTATGGGGCTTGAATATACTCAACTCAATGATAAAGAACCTATTGAGATTTATCAAGAAAGCCAAAACCGTGTTAAAGCGATAGCTTTAATTCATGAGACTCTTTCCAGATCTGAAGACTTTGCAATAATTGACTTTGGTAGATATGCTCATGATTTAATTAATCACCTGTTTAAGTCATATGCCGTTGATAAAAATATAGATGCAAATATAAAGATGGATGGGATTCTGCTGGATATAGACACTGCTGTTCCATGTGGCTTAATTTTAAATGAACTTGTCACCAATTCTATTAAACATGCTTTCCCATCATCATATCATGAATGCCATGAACTCTTAAAAGATGCGTTTACACGACCATCAGATGAAAATCAAAAGTTTATAAATGATCAAGTTAGATATGGTGCAATAGGTGGCCTTAAATTTGCAAAAGACTCTATTAAAGATCAAAATGAGTTGATTGGAGAAATAAACATTACATTTACATTGGATGATGGTAATTTCATTCTAAAAGTTAGTGATAATGGAATCGGTTTACCTGATGATGTTGATTTCAGATATGCGGAAACTACGGGGATGCAACTGGTAAATACACTTGTAAGACAGCTTGATGGTCTCATTGATCTTGAAATAGATAGCGGTTGCAAATTTAAAATTACCTTTAGGGAATTCAGCGTATAAATAAATTTTAAAAAATTCATTATTGATTTTCAACGTATTTTAAAATGTTTTGCATTGCTTTTTTATGATCTAAGCTTCCTACACGGTTTACAGTCCTTGACATTTCATGAATTCTTTCTAAATATTCTTTTGCAGTATTTTCGTCTACTATTTTAATCCTTGTTGAATAAACAAGTGATTCTATTATGGCAAAAATAGCCCTGTTTAACGGTTCAACGCCCTCTTTTTTAATTACAATTTTATCTACATTCGCTTTTATAATGGTCATCTTAGATTTACTGATATTATCTTCTTTTTCAATTTCTTTAATGCTGGTTACACTTGCAGTAAAAAAGGCATCTGTATTTTTAATGTAAAAATCGTCACCATATTTTTTAAAATAATCAGAAGAAATATCTCCTATAGTACATCCAACAAAAACTAGAGGATCTTTTAATAGATTTACGACAAATTTAGAATTAGCTTTTATATTTTCAAGAGTATGGGTCCCCTCAAAAAGATTCAACACGATTTCATTTTTATTTTTGCAGATAACTCCTATGGGGGCTGCATTTGGCGTTTCTTTCCCATTTTGAGTGGTTATAATTGTTTCATAGAGTAATCCCTTTTTCATTCCAAGAGATTCAAGATCTTGCATACATTCACCTGCTAATTTAGTTAAACTTATGTCATTTGATTTCTTTAGTACTGTTAATAAATTATGTGGTGAAGAATCTATTTTTAAGTTAGACTGGTTATAACTGATTATTTAAATTTAATATTATAAAAACAGGATTTAAATTAAAAAGTAGCATGTTTAATAAATTAATCGTATATTAAATCTAAAATAAACTATTTTATTTAATTAAATAAATAGAAAAGAGGTAAATTGTCTTAATTTATCCGTATCTGTCTCTGCCTTTTAAAAAGATATACACGATAAAGGCTATGACAAGTATAATGATTATTGGTAGCAAGAACCATAGTATCTTGAGTAAAATTACTGCAACTATAATAGCTATTATTATATATATAATATCTCTAAACTCCATATATCCTAATTGTATTTTAATATATTTATACATTTTCATGTTTACATGACTTAATTTACTAATAAAACAATATTTGGGAGATATATAATGAAAATACTTGTTATAAATAATCATGGACAATACAATCACAGAATTCATAGAACATTACATTATTTAAAGATTCCTTCAGAATTAATTCCAAATTCAACGTCTATTGATGAAATAAATGAAAAAGAACCTGTAGGCCTTATATTAGGAGGGGGACCCTCTATAGAAAGAGCTGGAAATTGCTTTGACTATGTTAAAGAATTGGATTACCCTATTTTGGGGATTTGTCTTGGCCACCAGATCATAGCAAAAGCTTATGGTGGAGAAGTAGGATCTGCAGGAATGGAAAGCTATGCAAAAATTGAAATAACCATAAAAGAAGAGAATGATATCTTTAAGGGACTTGGAAATACCATGAAAGTCTGGACATCCCACAAAGATGAGGTTACAACATTACCTGAAGGTTTTAAACTGCTTGCAACCTCCCCAATTTGCGAAATTGAAGCAATGAAGCATGAAACTAAACCGTTATATGGTATACAATTCCACCCGGAGGTTCATCATACTGAAAACGGGCCTAAACTACTGGAAAATTTCTATGAATTTTGTAAGAATTACTCCGGTCAATAAAAATAAGTTAATTAATTTTTAGATTTTAAAAATAAAATTAGAAAATTAGTGCCATTTAAGGCGCTAAATACTTACTTTTCTTCATGATACTCTTCTTCGGTATTTATACACCAGAGATTATCCTTGGAAGTGACTCCTTTTATAATATTATCAACTGCAGTCATTGCGGTAAGCATAGAGTGGTCCATATTGTTATATCTATGCATTCCATTCCTTCCAATTAAAAATAGGTTCTCAAACTTATTTGTGAAGTCCTTAACGGTGTCAAACTGGTCATAAGTTCCAAAGTAGGCCGGATAAGTTTTTTGAACTCGTATTACTACGTTGTCAAGTACATCTTTTTTATCAATGATATCAATTTTCGCGAGTTCATCTATGGCAAATTTTGAGAAATCCTCATCACTCATGGTCCAGTATTCATCTCCTTCATCACAGAAGTATTCAAGACCAATCCATGTTTTAGAATCATCATTTACCAGATATGGACTCCAGTTATTGAATATTTGAAGCCTACCAATTTTAACGTCACGTTCCTGTATATAAATCCAGTTATCAGGGACAACGTTGTTGATGGTCCTTTGGTTAGTTTCATTTTTTATTTTAAGTTCATTTAGAAGTAATCCTACTGTAATAAAGTCACGGTATATCAATCCGTTTGCAACATCTTGAACATTTTGAGGTACATTTTCTGTAGCACTAATTAAATCTTTAACTGGCATTGTTGAGAAGAAATAATCTCCTTCTACTGATTTTATTTCACCGGTTTTAGCATCTTTAATTTTAATTTGCTTTACTCCATTACCATCATGTTCAATTTCAACAGCTTCCTGATTGAAGTGTATTTCGCCGCCGTTTTCAGTGATAATTCTTGCTACTTCTTCCCATATTTGTCCGGGTCCATATTTAGGGTACATAAATTGCCCTATCAAGCTTGTTTCTACGTTTTTCTGCTCTATGGAATCGTTTTTTGAAAATCCGCTTTTTAATGCATGGGTGATAACTTTAGTTATGGATAACCCTTTTACCCTTTGGGCTCCAAAATCAGGTGCAATCTCACTGCAGGAAACTCCCCATAGTTTTATATTGTAATCATCAAAAAAAGTGCCGTAAAGTTCTTTACCAAACCTGTTGATATAAAAGTCTTCAAGAGTATTTTCTTCTTTAATGGGAGATATGACAGTTTTAGCATAACTTAAGCCTATTTTAGTCATTCTTAAGGCGCCTAAATTTTTAATGGTATTAGAATTTAATTTAATAGGATAATCAAAAAATTTTCTAAGGAAATAAATCCTTGAGAGGCGCCCTCGGTTAAGCATTAATTTATCTTCTTTTTCAGGATCCGGTGCTGCAATTTTTTTAGCTTCTTCTTGCCCTATTTCTCTTCTTAAGCAGTCTTTATGTAATGGAACTTCTCTTCCAAGGGCTAAATCGTCCTTTGCAGGCGCCCCTTGTAGAGGCATGATATTCTGCCACCATTTCATGACCCGATCATTTTTTGAGAAAAATCTGTGACCGCCTATGTCTATATGATTGCCCTTATATTCAACGGTTTTTGAGATTCCTCCAATATCTTCGCTTTTTTCATAGATAATTGGTTTGATATCAGTTTTATCGAGTAATTCATAAGCTGCAGTTAATCCTGCAGGTCCTGCTCCTATTATAATCGCTGTTTTTTGACTCATATCGGTACTCCTTGCCTAAACGCTTGTTATTAGATTATTATCGATGTTTTTACTAAGCATCGCTTTTAGTATATTAACTATTTTTTTATAATTGCAATTTTTGACTAATATTACTTGTGTATCTTTTATAAATAATGTTGATTTGCAAAAACTTTTAGTATATTAATTGTAGTTTTTAATTGATAAGGATTAGTGTATCCTTATAAATAAGGTTAATTCATTGCAGAAATTTTTAGTATATTAATTGTAGTTTTTAATTGATAAGGATAAGGTGTATCCTTATTTAAATAATGCTAATTTCCTTGCAAAAAAGTTCCAGAATAATACTAAAGCAGCTGTGACAACATTTGCCACATAAAAGCCTATATTATGACTTGAATTGTATAAATGAACATTGTAGAAAATTTGATAAAAACCCACGAAATCTACAAAGAACCACATAAATATTTCAGTTAAGATCATTCCTATAACGCCAATAACTGCAAAAATCATGAATTCTGACCACATATTGTCAAGTGTATGTTTGTTAAAGACCCAGTTGATACTCAAAGCATAGTTAGCTATTAATCCTAAAATAAATGCCATTGGCGTAGCAATAAGATAATTAATATTGATGTTTGTAAATATCATAAATGCTGCAAATTGCACTAAAAATGCAGCTCCCCCAACGAACATGTAACGGAAGAACTGAATATGTGTTCTATCGGTCTGATTTTTTAGTAATTTGTCTATAATAGTATCTTCTATATCTGTCATTTAATATCTCCATCTAAAATAAGTAAGATAATTATAAGTATGTATTATATTATTCTAAATTTTATTCTGTATAAATCTTTGCTATTTAGTTCCATTTGTCCTGCATATAAAATATTCATTTTAACATTCGTTATATTTTTCTATTTTTTATAAGAGCGCTTTATTTATTGATTTTTGTGAATAATAATTACTTATAATAAATACTCAACTGGCAGATTATTGGAGTATATGAAATCAGGTTATTTATTAAAAATTAGAATATTTGAGGAATGATATTTTTAATTAAAACAAAATTTAAGCTTTAGTAGGTTAACTAATTATATTTAGATGTAATAATCAAATATAAATATCGAAAGTGTAATTGACAGGAAAATAACAACATATGCAATTAAAATTAAATTCAAGTTATCACGAATAATTTTAACAACTGATTTATCTTTAATAACCAGTTTACTGTCTATTTTTTCATAATAATTATCAAAATCTCTTATTTTATATAGCAATAGGAAGAGAAGTGGGAATATGGGAATGAAATATCTTCCTTGAATTCCATCTATGACATTCTGTCCAACAGGAGTCCATGTGATATACACAAGGGCACAGGCAGTAATGGCGTTAAGGATGAAAGTCGCTGCCGAGATTAATTTTTGGTTTCTTGTTATATTTATCCTACCTTTATCCAGTAAAGCTACAGGAATTATTGTAATTAAATAAAAACCTAACCACCATGTAGGTAATGGGATATCCAGCCAGAAATTACCTACAAATAAAAATTGATAGGATAAGCCGCGGCTAATAAATGTATTTATCAGTAAGTATGGGAATCTCAAAGGATCTCCTAGAAGGTAGGCGATTTGGCCCGAAATAGATACTTGTGGTATAATAGGGGCATAAAGCCCGTTAACAATAAGATTCCAGATACCTACAGCTGCGACTACGATTAAAAATAAAGATCCTGTTACTAAAATCCTGTTTTTCCTGCTTCCAAATTTTCGTGCAGGAATAAGGAAGATCAAAAATAACAGTAGAACATAATTACTTTTTGCAAGTCCAACCAGCAGGAGAAGTATACCTAAAATATAAACTTCTTTGATACCTATTTTCTTTTTATTATCATCGAATGCATATTTAAATAAAATTGCAATGATTAAAAAGGATATTCCCAGCAAAAAGCTGTCTGCGGAAAGTGACGCTGCTTCAAAAATCGTCATTGGAAGCAGTGCTAACATAAAGAAAACCCATTTGTGGATAGGAGTTATTTTAATTGCTAAATATGTAAGAAAGACCCATACCAGCATGTTTGCTAATCTTCCAATGTACAGAAGTACCAAAGGGGCCAAATTAAACAGTTTACCCAGGTCTATGGCAAATGCAGATACCAAATATGGCACGGGAGAATAAGTAATTACTGCAATTCGGGAGATGTCTTCGAAGACCATGTTTTTGCTGTTAAACGGTGTGTGCAGAAGCGGTGTCAAATTTGTTTTGTTGTCTCTGTTTTGAAGAAAGGTGTACCATTCTTGATTAACTGTATCTGATGTAACTTTCACGCTTTCGGGAACGTAAACTCCTGAGAGGTTGCCTAATTTTTCGGGTACTATGTGTCCTTCGCTTACATATAGTGACCTGTAGAAGTGTTCATATTCATCGGGAACTTGAAAAGCAGGAGTTGCAAGAAGGAAGCCTAACCCGTAGATTAATCCTATAATAAGAAATGCCGTTTGAGGGTTGATATCTCTGAAATTATTCATCATTGACACAGACTCGGAATTATTTTTTATTTAGATATGGAATTATCAAAAAATCGAGATTGATATATTTCCATGTTAACCAATAAAAAGTTATTCTATTAACTCTCTAAAATATTTTTAGTGATACTGATTAGGAACTGGAATTCATGAATTTAAATTTTTCAGGGTTTGCAGAGATAATTTTATTTTCATTACTTTTATAAACTGAGATATCTTCTTTTAATTGATTTATGTGAGGATATAGATCAACAGGATTAACTTTTTCCTGCCCCTGATTTAGATCATTGTTTTTCTCTTGATTTAGATATATTTCAAAATCCAGTAATTTGGATGTAGTTTGTAACATAAGGATATCATTATTGATATAATCTTTATAAATACTATTTGTATGGGCTAACGCGTTATTGTCTGCCTCTAGGGCTTTTAATATTTCATTTGAGCTCTTTTGGAGCATTATAACTGCGTTTGCATAATCATTTTTGTTCTCATAAACGCTTGCCTGCGCTGAATAATTATTAGCAGCTGTTTTATGAGTTAAGGATGTTTGTAAATATTCCTGAGTTTTTGAAAGGTTGTACTGTTCATATCCGTAGTACCCACCTAATCCTATTACAATGATTAGTATAACAGTTAAAATTTTATATTTTTGGTTCAAAAAATCCCTCTATCTCTATAAAAATCCAGTGCAACACTTTGATTAGTTTTTATGGCAATAATTATTTATAACTATATTGGCCCAGTTGTTATTAATATCAAAAACTAAAGAATTATAAAGAGCAATTATTTGAGAATATGCAGATTATAAAAATTTCAATCGTTAACTATATTTTAAAAACATGTTTAATATTAAGTTCAATAAATCAAAAAATTTAAACAATATTTTAAGATATTATTCGGGTTAATATGATTTAATTAAATTTCGACAAGAAGATAGTTTATAATATAAATTGAAACATATTGTCTATCTTCCAATATTTGAATTACAAATAATGCAGGTGTTATTTATGAGTTCATCTAATGATAATAAAAAAGAATCGTTAATTAAGCTGGCTACAAATATTATGGGCCATAACCAATCTTTAGAAAGCTTTAATAAAGGTTTAGAACTTGTTGATGAAGCATTAGAATTGGATCCAGATTATGCTTTAGCATGGAATCTTAAAGGCAATGTGCTTATAGGGATGGCCGATCTTGAAGAGGGAATTAAATGTTTAGATAAGGCTATAGAATTAGACCCTAAATTAGCAGCTCCTTGGTACAGTAAAGCACTGGTTTATCAAAAGTTAGGTAACTATGAAGAAGCAATTGATTACTATGATAAATCTCTGGATTTAGGCTTTAAAAACTTTGAAAATCGCTATGTAGATATACACTTTAGAAAAGGGCTAATTTTAAACCAGATTGGGAGATATGAGGATGCAGTTGAATCATTCGATAAAATCCTGAAAATAAATCCATATAGTTTTGACGCGTTAGTTAGCAAGAGTTTAGCTCTGGGATTCCTTAATAAATATGATGAAGAGTTAGACTGCTTAGAAAAAGTTTTAGAATTGGATCCTGAAAATCCTATGCTTTGGGCTAATAAAGGTGCGGTTTTTAATGAACTTGGAAAGTTTGATGAAGCTCTTAAATGCACAGATAAAGCCCTTGAAATTCTTGAAGATAAAGGATTAGGGGTGCAGAATAAAAATCAAAACAAACAGATCACATGGCATGTCCGAGGAAACAGTTTTCTGGGCCTTAAAAAGTACGATGAATCCGTAAAAAGTTTTGATAAATCTTTGAGACTATATTCTGAAGGAGATATGCCTCAAGTGTATATAGATAGTTTAATTGGGAAAGGCAGTGCTCTTGAGGGTCTTAATAAATTTGAAGAAGCTTTGGAGTGTTACAATAAAGCACTGAAATTGAGTCCTGATTCCGTGGCTGCTAAAAAAGGAAAAGAGGATATTTCAGCGTATAAATCTGAAAAATAATAATAAAATTTTTCTTATATTTCCTGTAATAGATAAAAATTATAAAGATTGATTGGGAATATTAATCTTTAAAGAGTTCAGGAAAGGAACATAGTAATGATATTATGATTTATGTTTCCTGAATTAAGTTAAATGGCTTGAAATTATAAAATTTTTAGCCCAACGTTGTATTTGAAAATTTAAAATAATGTAATTGTATAATTACGAAATATAACAGCACAAGATAATTTAATTGAATAAATGAAAATTTTAACAGTTTTTAGGTGAAAAAAAATGCTTGATCCATCTGATTTTATAAAGGAATCAATTGAAGGAATTAAAAAACAAATAGGAGACGAAAAAGCAATAATAGCTCTCTCTGGGGGGGTAGATAGTTCTGTTGCGTCAGTATTAGTCTCTGAGGCGATAGGAGATAACCTCCTGGCAGTGTTTGTTGACCACGGCCTTTTACGTGAAGGGGAGGCAGAATACGTTAAAGAAACATTTGAGCCAAGACTCAATTTTGATTGTATCGATGCAAGTGATGAGTTTTTAAAGGAACTTGAGGGAGTAGAAGACCCTGAGGAAAAACGTAAAATTATAGGTGAAGTTTTTATAAGGGTCTTTGAAAGAGAGGCAGAAAAAGAAGGTGCTAAATTCTTAGTACAGGGTACAATTGCACCGGACTGGATAGAAAGTGAGGGAAAAATTAAATCCCACCATAATGTAGCTTTACCTCATGGGCTAGTTTTAGAACTTGTAGAGCCTATAAGGGAACTTTACAAGGATGAAGTGAGAGTTATAGGAAGTGAAATGGGACTTCCAGATGAAATAGTTAACAGACAGCCATTCCCAGGCCCTGGACTTGCAGTCCGTGTTGTTGGAAAGTTAACTCCTGAGAAGATAGAAATCTGCAGAAAGGCTAATGCCATCGTAGAAGAAGAAGTTAAAAAAGAAGGGCTTGACGAAACACTCTGGCAGTACTTCGCAGTTTTAACAGATACTAAAGTTACAGGTGTTAAGGGAGATATAAGGGACTTTGGATACCTTGTAGTTTTACGTATGGTGGAATCATGGGACGCAATGACAGCCAATGTGCCTGAACTTCCATGGGAAATGATAAGGACAATTTCAGCACGGATTACTGCTGAAGTTTCTGAAGTAACTCACGTGGCTCTTTCAGTCAGTGATAAACCACCTAGCACTATTGAATTTGCATGATCTAACTTAATTTATTTTTATTTTTTATTATTTTCAGGTTAAATCATGTCAGAAAGGTTTAAAGAAATAATTACTCAAATTCCATTTGATCACAGTGATTTGAAGGTAGTTAACAGAAAAGAAAATCAACCTTTATTTGAGGAATTATTTGAGATCTATAAGAGTTCTAGCCCTTTAGAAAAGTCTTCTATAAATGAATTTGTTCAAAATGATAGAGATTTAAGTTACAAACTTGTTCATTGGATCCCTCCATGTTTAGAATCTGATCCAAAGCGTTATGTAATGTACCGGCTCATTTCAGCTTCAATCAGGGATGGAAGGCCGGATTTTCGTGATGATCTTCTTGAAATGGTGCATTTATGGGATTTTTTAGAAGAAAAAGGGTTAAATGCCCGGGAAATTTTTGAAGAAGCTATAAATATTAGTGGTTCTTTCCTTTTTGATCAAATTATGGATCCAAAGCGCAGGGAAGAGTTGAGATTTTAATAATGGAAATTTTAGTATTTGTTCAATAATTGAAGCAATTCTAACACATATTTAGTGTGGAATAACTAAAATATTATCCTTAATTTTTTAATAAATCGGATCATATCTAGTAAAAAAGGCAGTATTAAAGTTTAGTGCGTGAAATAAATGAAACCAGACGAAATCACTCATGAAACCATGTTTAAAATGATGGTTCAATTCTTGAGGATCACAAAGAAGTTTAATGAACTGGAGAAGATGTCTATTGATGTTGGAATTGGGGAAAAACTTTATCCTTCTGAGTTTCATGTTATAGTAGCTGTTGGAAGCGGCTATGAAAATACTGTTACTGGGCTAAGTAAAAGACTTGAAATTACAAAGGGCGCTGTTTCGCAGGTTGTAAATAAACTTCAAGATAAAGGTTTCATAAATAAGGAACGAAATAAAGATTATGGAAAGGAAATTATCTTATCTTTAACTGAAAAAGGGCAAAATGCATTTAAAATTCAGGATGATTTCCATAAAAAGATGGAAGAGGAGTTTATAAACCATTTAGAAATGTTTACTCCTGAACAAATTGACTCTTTTCTCCAGGTTTTACCTAAAATTGAAGAATATATCGATACATTTTTAAAGAATAAAAAATAATATTTTTTTCATCAAACAGTTTAGCTACTAAACTGTTAGGAGGAGATAATATTATGTCCATAAAAACAGCAGTTAAAGATCATTTTTCATATAGTCCGATTTCAAGGCATTTAAAGGAACATTTTGCTTATTTGCATGGATTTAATGATATAACATTAACATATCCGGATGAAAATCTTTTAATGAGGAAATTTGCAGCTCAAGATGTGGATAAATGTACTGAATTGTTTAAAGAAGTGTTTTCTGCATATCCTTGGTACGATAACTGGGTATCTTTTGAGCAGGCAAGAACCTATTTAACAGAATTAATTGAAAACCCTGTTTTTGAAGGATATGTTGCATATAACGGATTAAATATGGTAGCAGTTTGCTTTGGTCACAAGAGGTCCTGGTGGATGGGAAAAGAATTTTTCATAGATGAGTTTTATGTGAGAAATGAAAGTCAGGGAAATGGAATTGGAACCAGAATGATGGATTATATTAAAAAACAGCTTATTGAAGAAGAATACACACGTTTGGTTTTATTAACCAATAAGGAGATACCTGCTGAGGAATTCTATATTAAAAATGGATTTTACAATAACCCTGATAGGACAGTCATGCTTAAAGAGCTTTAAAAAATAAAAAAATAGATTTTACAGGATATAACTTTAAAAAAATGGAAATAAGCTGTTTTTATTAAAATAAATCCGGATTTTTGATATTTAAGTTATCTTGGAAAGACATGGCAACTATTGGATTTGCAGCTACTTCAGGTATTCCTAAATCTTTTAAAACCCTCTTACAGAATTCCATAGGATCTAAAGAGGGATTCATTTTGTTAATTTTTATAACTGACTCGTGAATGTTTTGAAGATAATCCAGAGCGTCATCCATAATTATGTATACATTGTCATCTTTTTGAGGATCGTCCCATGAAGCTAGTAGCGTTTCAATTTTAGGGATGGACTTTAGTTTCTTAATTGAATTTACAGAGGTTTCAATATCCTCATAAATTGGCAGATCGCCTTTAAGTGGGATAGCATCTCCAGTAATTATAACTCCTTCTTCTTCTATTAAAATAGAAATAGAACCTTTTGAATGGCCAGGAGTATGGATAACTTTCAATCTAATATTCTCATCTAAATCAAGTACATCTCCATCTTCAAGAATTTTATCAACATCAACAGATCCTTCTACCAGCAAGTGGAAATTAGGTACAGGCCGTTCTTTTGCCTGTAATTCAACATCTTCAATCCACGGTATTTCACCTGAATGGGCTGCGATTTTACATCCTGATTTTGCCTTTATTGACTTAGCTGATCCAATATGATCTGGATGTGAATGTGTTAAAATCATTAAGGAGATATCTTCAGGTTTTAAACCGATTTTCTCCATATAATCAAAGATCACACCTTCGGAAGACACTACTCCACTGTCAATTAAGCATACATTTTCACCATGTATAAGATATGAGTAAACGAATCTGTCGAGTACTCCCAATTCCGTCTTAACCTGAAAAGGAATTTTTATTGCGTGGATTTGTTTTCTAATTTGCATATTTTTGACTCCAAAGTGGTCTTTTAATCTATCTTCTGTATTCAATGAGAGTACATGTTTAAAATTCATTCTATTTATATTTTACTGCTGTTTTAATCCATTCCTCTGTGGACATAACTTTACTAAATCTCATGGCCTGTGTAATTAATATAGCTTTATGTAGTTCTTCAGCATTAATTTCTCCAGCAGAGTTTGATATATCAAGTGTTCCTGTAGCATCACTTAAAAACTCAACATTAAAATCTAGATGCATAGCCTGTCTTGCAGTTGTATCGCAGCACATTTGAGTCATATATCCGCTGATTACAAGAGTATCTATATCGTTGTCTTCAAGCCAGGAACCTAGTTCTGTTCCTGTGAAGCTTCCTGGCAAATTTTTCTCTATGATTTTATCATATTCTCTTTTTAAGACTTCATCATGGATTCTATGTTCATCAGTACCTTTTTTAAAGGTAGCTGAATCTTTTCCAGGATTGGTATGTTGAATAAGAAGTACTGGAATATTATTTTCATTTGCAAAATCCATAACTTTAATAATATTTCCAAAGCTGTTTTCTGGATAGGTAACTGGTAATTTACCCGTAAAATATTCATTCTGTACATCTATTATAAGTAGTGCTCTTTTCATATTTTCCCTCATTTTCTAATTTAATAAATAAAATTTAAAAATAGTATTTTATAGTTA